>VFZS01000053.1 GCA_016871095.1 Acidobacteriota bacterium | reverse complement strand
TTTGGGCCGCGCCCGGAGCCCGCGGCAGGTAAGCCGGCAAGGATGCCGGCTCGCAAGCGTGGACGCTCGCCCCACCAAAGGCTCCAGAATCTTCGCGGTGCGCAAAGAAACTCAGCGAGTGTAGTATAGGTGATGTCGGCGAGCGGAACGCGAACAGCGCCGCCTCAATCTGATGTGGATTCAAATCTACGGTTGCGTCAAGGATCCAACGGCTCAACTTGTCCAGGCTGTTGGAGGCACTACGTCGGCCGAGAGCGTGCGCGTAGTACTTCGCGTGGTAGTCCGTCGTTAGCATCCGTCTACCCAGTGTACTGCCACTGGTTGACGCTGTCGCGCTCTTTCAGCGCTGCGCCCTGGTGATCACCAGTCAGGCGGGTGTATATTCCCCGCGCTCCCATCGTCTTCCCGTCCGTCGCCCTCCCTTTGTCGTCCTGTCCAGGTACGATCGGCCAGGACTCGCTGCATGAACCACTGGGCTTCCCGTACGCACTTCCGCTCCATCATGCCCATGTCGAGCAAAGCCCTGGCCGGTCGAGGGACCTTCCCGGCTCCCCGGGCGCCAGAAGCGCCACCACACATTAAGAATTGCGAAACAAACCCAATCCCATTATCGCACACCTTGCAGAATCAGTGACTTACGGTGATTTCTGCGCACTGCCCGGTGCGGTTAGACGATCCCAAGCAGCCCTGGGCGGCCGCCGTGGCGCATTCCAGGTGACCGAAGTAGCTAAGAGCAGCCTGCAGGGCCGCGAGTGGCGGCGGCAGGTGCTTGATGACTCGCTCGACGGCGGCCACACCATCCAGGCGGCGGATCTGGATGGGGACGGCAACGACGAACTGATCGCCGGTGGCCGCGGCAAGCCCTTCAGCACGCACCTCTACAAAGCGGACGATGCGAGAGGCATACGCTGGACCCGCGCTACGCTCGACGAAGGCGGCATGGGCCCGGCCGCCTGCGTGGTAGCCGACCTCAACGCCGACCGCCGCCCGGATGTGGCCTGCATCGGCGGCGCCACCTTGAAGTGGTACGAGAATCTGGGCGGCGCTGGGAGTGCGCCGCGGGCGGTGCTGGACTCCAGCACCGCGACGGCGCGAGAATAGGAAGTCCGCTCCCCCTTTTGCCGTCATGCCTGCTCAGCCTGAGGACGAGGCCCGACAGCAGATAGACCGCCTGCTCGGGTTGTGTGGCTGGGCTCTTCAGGACCCTGGGACCGTGAATCTGGGTGCCGCGCGTGGGGTCGCCATCCGGAATTTCCCTTTGCGCAGCGGGTATGGCTCCGCCGACTACCTGCTCTATGTGGACGGAAAGGCTGCTGGGGTGGTCGAGGCTAAGCGCGAAGGGGAGACGTTGATAGGCTTCGAAGTTCAAACTGAGCGTTACAGCCTCGGGTTGCCTGACTTCCTCCCTGCTCAGCGGCGCCCGTTGCCGTTTCTATACCAGAGCACTGGCGTCGAGACGCGCTTCACCAACCTGCTGGAGCCGGATGCGCGAAGCCGTGGGGTATTCGCCTTCCACCGGCCAGAGACGCTGGCTGGATGGCTCGCCGCCGAAGCCGCCTTCCCCGGGTCCATCCTGCGGGCGCGCCTGCGACGGCCGCCGCCCATCAGTGCGGCCGGCCTGCGGCCCGTACAGCTCCAGGCTATCCAGGGATTGGAACGCTCCATGCGCGACGGCCGCCCACGGGCGCTGGTGCAGATGGCCAGCGGCGCGGGCAAGACCTTCATGGCCTGCAACTGGATCTATCGCCTGGTCAAGTACGCCAACGCCCGCCGGGTGCTGTTTCTGGTGGACCGCGGCAACTTGGCCCGCCAGGCCCTCAACGAGTTCCAGCAATTCGACACTCCGGATGACGGCCGCAAGTTCACCGAACTCTACAACGTCCAGCACATGCGGTCCAACCGGCTCGACCCGGTCAGCCGCGTGGCTATCACTACGATTCAGCGCCTGTGGTCCATGCTCAAGGGCGAGGAAGACTTCACCGGTGACGAGGAGATCCCCCTTTATGCGGCGGCGGACGTGTTCCGGCAGCCTCTTCCCGCAGCCTACAACCCAGGTTTGCCCATCGAGTCCTTTGACGTTATTGTCACGGACGAGTGCCACCGCTCCATCTACAACCTGTGGCGGCAGGTCCTGGAGTACTTCGACGCTTTTCTGATCGGCCTCACCGCCACCCCATCGAAACAGACCTTGGGGTTCTTCAATCAGGATCTGGTCTGCGAGTACAACTATGAGCAGGCCGTGGCCGACGGCGTCAACGTGGATCACGACATCTACGTCATCCAGACTCGCATCACGGCTCAGGGCGCTAGGGTGGACGCCGGCCAGTACGTGGACAAGCGCGACCGCCAGACCCGGCGCCTGCGCTGGGAGCGCCTGGATGAGGATTTCACCTACGCCCCAGGCCAGCTCGATCGTGATGTGGTGGCCAAGGACCAGATTCGCACTGTGGTCCGGGCCTTCAGGCAGAAGCTCTTCACCGAGATATTCCCCGGGCGGACAGAAGTCCCCAAGACGCTGATCTTCGCGAAGGACGACAGCCACGCCGAGGACATCGTCGAGATAGTACGCGAGGAATTCGGACGGGGAAACGACTTCTGCGAGAAGATCACCTACAAGACCGGGACCGCGCGGCTGGTCAGCGAGACCGGGGAGGTCAGCTACCAGAGCAGCGGCGTGACGGCCGAGAAGCTGCTCTCTTCCTTCCGCAACAGCTACAATCCGCGCATCGCGGTCACCGTGGACATGATCGCCACCGGAACCGACGTGCGGCCGCTGGAAATCGTCTTCTTCATGCGAGAGGTCAGGAGCCGCATGCTGTTTGAGCAGATGAAGGGCCGCGGCGCGCGCGTGATTGCGGGCACCGAGCTCGAAGCTGTCACACCGGACGCCACCGCCAAGACCCGCTTCGTGATGATCGACGCCGTGGGGCTGGCCCACCAGGAACTGGTGGACACCCATCCGCTGGAGCGGCGCCCGCACGCGTCATTTGAGGCCCTGCTGGACGCCGTCGCACTGGGCAACCGGGATCCCGAAGTTCTGTCCTCGCTGGCTTCCCGGCTCACTCGGCTGGATCGCCAGTTGACCCGGGAGGACCGCGCGGCGGTCGAGTCCGCGGCCGGCGGGCAACCGCTTTCCGCCATCGCGGGTGCGCTGGTGCGCGCCACGGATCCCGACGCGCAGCTTCAGGCCGCGCAGGAAGCAGCCGGCAGGCAAGAACCCTCCGAGCAGCAGATCGCGGCGGCCCGCCAGGCGATGCTCGATCGGGCGGCGTCGCTGCTGGCCGGCAACCCCGGACTGCGCCAGAAACTCATCGAGGTGAAGAAGTCCTACGAGCAGACTATCGACACCGTGTCCAGGGACGAGGTCCTCGACGCAGGTTACTCGGCCGAGGCTCGCGGGCGGGCTCGTGATCTGGTGCGTTCCTTCGAGCAGTACCTGCGCGACAACCGCAACGAGATTACCGCCTTGCAGATCCTCTACAGCCGCCCTTACGCGGCCCGGCTTACGGCGGCGACGGTCAGCGAACTGGCCGACACGCTGGCCCGCCCGCCGCGCGGCTGGACGCCAGCATCGTTGTGGCAAGCCTACCTGGCGCTGGACCGCTCCTGCGTGCGCGGCTCGGGAGTGCGCGTCTGGACGGACGTGGTCTCCCTGGTGCGCTTCGCTCTGGGGATGGACCTCGAGCTGCGCCCTTATGCCGACACGGTGGCGGAGCGCTTCGACCTGTGGCTGGCTCGTCAGGAGGCTGCCGGTCGGACTTACAGCGCTGAGCAGCGGCGGATTGTGGCGGAAATCGAGAAGCAGTTCACGCGGCTGGAGGCGGCCGAGGCGGCCCTGCGGCGTGCGCAGGCCAACCTGAAGCGCTACCGCGCCGCTGTCCTCAAGGCCGCCTGCGAGGGCCGCTTGGTCCCCACCGAGGCCGAACTAGCGCGCGCCGAAGGCCACGAAGACTGGGCGTTGGACCGGGAAGCCGGTCGCCAAGAAGCCCGTGGCCTGCCGCCGCTGCCTGTTGGCTGGTGTTGGCGTTCTCTCGGATCGCTCCTGTTGTCGCTGCGCAATGGCATCTCCGTGAAACCTGAGGGGCAGTTGGGGATCCCCATCCTGCGTATAAGCGCCGTCCGGCCGATGAGGGTTGACCTGCGTGACATCCGCCACTTGTCGCTATCCCACGCCGGCAAGCTCGGTCAGTACGAGCTGACGGAAGGGGACTTGCTATTCACCCGGTACAACGGGAACCCTGAGCTTGTCGGCGTGTGTGGCTGCGTTCGTGACAATCCGAGTGGCACTGTCTACCCGGACAAACTCATCCGAGGGCGGGTTCAACCTGACGCTGCTTTGCCGAAGTTCATTGAGGTTGCAGTGAACACGGGTGAATCGCGCTCCTTCCTTGCCTCTCGCGTACGGACCACCGCAGGCCAGGCAGGGATCTCCGGGGCGGACCTAAAGGCCACACCCGTCCCCCTGCCACCCCTGGCTGGGCAGCACCGCATCGTGGCCGAAGTGGAACGGCGGCTGTCGGTGGTCGAACAACTGGAAGCCAGCGTGCAGGCTAATCTCCAGCGCGCGGCGCGGCTGCGCCAGGCCATTCTAAAGCGCGCCTTTGAAGGAAGTCTCGTCCCCCAGGACCCCGACGACGAGCCGGCCAGTGTGCTGCTTGAACGCATCCGCCGCCAGCGGGCCCAGCAGCAAACCACCCGGCCGGTCCGCCGTCGCCCTCGCAAAGACGTATCATAGAATCGAAACGCGCTACGCCAAGACGAAGGGAGGGACGCGCCACGGACTATCAATCACAAGTGCTTCGGCTGCACACCGACCGGAACTACTGCCAGCGTCTGCCGGTGGAGGTCTGCGGGGACATCCTGCACGGCTTCAAGCCGCTACTAAGCTCCTCGGTTCGCATGGCCTTCGAAGGCTCCAGTACGGGACGCGGACGGAAACCCATCTGGCTCGCCGCCGCTTCCGATGTCCGCCTGACGGGCTACTCGCACGAGGGCACGGACACGCTCCTCGAAGTCCAGCTTCCGCGGCTGGGCGAGGCGGCTGCCGAGCTATATGAGCAAGGGGAATTCTGGCCCACCAAGCCGCCGCCCGAAGGGACGGCCGTGGATGTCCTGGCCGCGGCGGTGGACGAAGTGGCCAGCCGCAACCCGGAGAGCGGTCACTACGATCATGCACTGCTGGACCGGCTCACCCGGCTTGGCAAGGTGCTGTCCGACCGCCTGGATTCCATTTCTTTGATCCAGACCGCGCGGGGCGTTGTGCCGCTCAATCGCGCCGTGGTGGAGAGCGCCCGGGAGCTGATCCAGCGCACTCCGCAACCCCAGCCGGTCCGGGTCGTCGGGAAGCTGGACATGATCCGTCACAGCACCCGCTCGTTCGCTCTGAAGCTCGAAGACGGCTCCGAAGTCCATGGCGTGCTGGAGGATCACCAGCACACGGACGCGTTGCGAGAGTGGTTCGGGCAAAGAGTGCTGATTCTGGGCAAGGCCGTCTACCGGCCCTCGGGCAGCCTGTTGCGCCTTGATGCACACAGTCTGGAGAGCGGCGAAGGGCAGCCGGCGCTGTTCTCGAAGGTCCCGCCGCCGAGGCATGGCGCTCCACCTCGGCCCCGCCCCGTACCGGCCGGACAAGGATGGAAGGCCTTCTCCGCTTACTTCGGCCAGTGGCCGGGGACGGAAACCGACGAGGAGTGGGCCGCCATCCTCGAAGAGATCAGGCGGTAGCCGGCGGGACGGAATGAGCAGAGCGCCATACTTGCTGGACACCAATGTGGTGCTGCAACTGGCCCGCCACAAGGATCTCGGCAAGCGCATAGCGGCGCAATTCGGGCTGGACCACGCCGTCTACCGTCCGCTGGTCAGCATCGTCAGCGTGGGCGAGTTGGTGGCGCTGGCGGCCTACAACGCCTGGGATCAGGCGAGGCGGAAGTTTCTGGCGGACATGCTGGCCACGCTGGTAACCGTAGACATCAACGACCAGTCCGTTCTGGAGGCGTACGCTGAGCTTTACGCGGTGGCGCGCCGGGCCGGCAGCGCCATCTACAAGGACAACGACCTCTGGATTGCCGCCACCGCCAAGGCGGCCAACGCGGTGTTGCTCACCACGGACCGGGATTTCCTGGTATTCCACCCCGGTCAAGTGGGGGTCCAGTATATCGACCCCAAAATGACCTCCGCCTCCGGGGAAACTGCTCGATGAGCGAAGCGCAACAGATCGTCTCGCGCATGTGGAATTACTGCCACTTGTTGCGGGACGAAGGCCTCTCCTACCTGGAGTACATCGAGCAGTTGACCTACCTGCTGTTTCTCAAGATGGCGCATGAAAAGACCCTGCCGCCATACAACAGGCCTTCCGCGGTTCCGGCCGGCTGCGATTGGCCGAGCCTGCTGGCCCGCGACGGGACGAGTTGGAGACCCACTATCGGCACATCCTGGAGAGCCTCGGCAGGAGCGGTGGCACGCTTGGCGTGATTTTCCGGAAGGCGCAGAACAAGATCCAGAATCCCGCCCTATTGCGGCGCCTCATCGCCGACCTGATCGACAAGGAGCACTGGGGCTCGTTGGACGCGGACGTAAAGGGTGACGCCTATGAAGGGCTCCTGGAGAGGAACGCCGAGGATACCAAGAGCGGCGCCGGGCAGTACTTCACACCGCGCGCTTTGATCCGCGCCATCGTGGACGTCATGCGGCCGGGGCCGGATCTCACGATAATGGATCCCGCCTGCGGCACGGGAGGGTTCCTGCTGGCGGCCTATGACTACATCAGCGGTAGTCACAAGCTGGACCGCCGGCAAAAGGAGTTCCTCAAGCGGGACGCCCTGCGTGGAGTTGAGATCGTGGAAAGTGCGGCGCGCCTGTGCGCCATGAATCTCTTGCTGCACGGCATCGGGGAGGAGGTCTGCCCTGTGCTGCGCGACGACAGCCTGAGCCGGAAGCCTTCGGTCTTCTATGACATGGTGCTGACCAACCCGCCGTTTGGGAAGAAGTCGAGCCTGACGTTCGTCAACGGGGAGGGCGAGGAGAGCAGGGACAACCGGGCCGTGGTGCGAGAGGACTTCTGGGTCAGCACCAGCAACAAGCAGTTGAACTTCCTGCAACACGTGAAGTCGTTGCTGACGATCCACGGTCGCGCCGCCCTCGTGGCGCCGGACAACGTTCTTTTCGAGGGCGGCGCCGGCGAGACAGTCCGCCGAAAGCTGCTTCATGAATGCGATGTGCATACCCTTCTGCGTCTCCCGACCGGCATCTTCTACGCGCAAGGCGTCAAGGCCAATGTTGTGTTTTTCGACCGCAAACCCGCCCGCGAGACTCCGTGGACGCAGAGGCTGTGGATCTACGATCTGCGCACCAACAAGCATTTCACGCTGAGAGCCAAGCCCCTCCGCAGGGCCGACCTGGATGATTTCGTCACCTGCTATAGCCCGCGGAACCGCCATGATCGGAAGCAAACCGAGCGGTTCCGGCCGTTCGCCTACGAGGAGCTGGTCAAGCGGGACAAAGCCAGCCTGGACATTTTCTGGCTGAAGGACGACAGCCTGGCGGATTCAGCGAACCTGCCCGACCCCGAAGTGATTGCAGTTGAGATCGCTGAAGACCTCCAGGCGGCGCTGGATCAGTTCGCGCAGATCGCTGCGGATCTGAAAGCCTAGCCACCTACGCCGCGCTGGCCAGTAGGTCGGCCAGGCCGCCGGGGCGCAGGCGCGCTAAGGGCGGGCCTCGGACGGGAGGAGCTCCAGGATCATCACCCGCAGGCGGTTAACGTTCTCGAAGGCCTCCAGGGTATCTTCGCGGCTTGGGTAGACCGAATCGTCGTAGCGCATGGCCACGGCAAAGTCGGTGTAGTCTGGGAGGCTCTCGTAGAACTGAGCTAAGGCCGGAAATCGCGGCGCCAAGCGGTCGAGCAAGTCCCTGAGGTCGTGGGTGAAGGGGTACTCTATGTCCACGGACAGCATCAGCGCCTTGAGCAGCTTCTCGGCGGTCTGCTGGATGTGGAAGCACACCGTATCCAGCGGGACATCATGTTCCAGGCTCGTGGAGGCATTCGCCCAGTCGTGCTCGGCCTTCCGCGCCAGAGCACGCGCCGCCTCAAGATTCTCGTTCATAGAGGATCTGGCCCTCGCGCAGCGCTCGGCTGGCCACATGCTGCCGCACGCGAGCACGCGCGGCGGCCTCTTCGGGTGTGTACCACAGGATGTCCACCGGAATACCCACGCCGATCAGCGCCCGGTGGGCGCGTCCCACACGCTTGTGCCGGGGCTCCTGGCTGGCCTTGACGATCAGCAGGTCTACATCGCTCTCCGAGTGCCTCTGGCCTCGCGCACGGCTCCCGAAGAGAATGATCTTGTCGGGGTCGATCTGGTCCACCAGACGCCGGACGATCTCAGACAGCAGGCCCTGCTGGGCGGCCACTGACTGCATAACACCATTCTGCCCCTTCGCGCAGTGCCCTGGCGATGCGGGTGCAGGAACCTACGCCACGCTGGCCAGCAGGTCGGCCAGGCCGCCGGGGCGGAGGCGGGCGCCAGCCAGGGACTCCCAGTCCAGCCCGGCCCGTTTGAGCGCCCCGCGGACGCGGCTGCCGCTGGGCAGGTCCTCTTCGGAGCCGGTCCAGAACTCGGCCAGGTAGATAATGGCGGCCAGGTCCGAGTCGGAGTGCTCCGGATGATGATGGTCCGCCACGGCCTGGGCCAAGTGCTCGGGGAAGCTCCAGAAGCGCAGGACCTCCGCCCCGGCCCGGCCATGGTCGAAGCCGCACAGGACCATCTCCGCGAACACGGGCTCGCAGCCTTGTTCCAGCATCCGCGTGTAGGCGATGACGTCCTCACCCTGCGCGGTTTGCAGGGCCAGCCGCCCCACGTCATGCACCAGGCCCGCCAGGAAGGCTTCCTCCGGCGGCACCCGGCGGCACTCCCGGGCCAGGAACTCGGCCAACTGGGAGACCTCCAGGGAATGACGCCACAGGCCTTTCAGACCCGCCGAGGCGAACAGGGGATGGAACACCGCGGCAATCAAGAGGCGGCGCGCCGCCTCCAGGCCGATGTAGGAAATGGCCTGGCGGAGGCTGGAGATCCGGCGTACCGGGCTGTAGAGGCTGGAGTTCGCGGTCTGGATCAGCCGCCCGGCCAGCACCTGATCCGAACACACCAGCTTCTCGATGGCCGAGACCGAGGAATCCTCCGACCGCGCCAGGTCCAGCGCCCGCAGCGCCACCAGGGGGAATACCGGAAGCCGGTACACCCGCTCGACCAGCTGCTCGAGGCGGACCCGCTGCAAGCTGCCCAGCGCGGCCACCACCGCCGGGTTGATGGCCAGCTCCTGAGCCACGCAGTGCAGCTCATCCAGCACCTGCTCGGTGGTCAGCAGCTCGTAGGGCAGAAACTCGACACGCTGGGCGAAGCAGGCGGCGATTTCGAGGATGTCCAGGCGCAGGCGCACGCCCTCGCCAACGGCCGGCCCGGGAGTACTCCTGCGGGGCGGCTGGGGAGGGGGAGCGGTTCTGGTGGAGCACGGCGGCGACCCGCATACCAGGTACTCCCAATGCGGCCCAATGGCGTCGTTCAGGAGGCGATCCAGAGCCCTTGTTTCCAATAGCCTGGCGCAATCCGCCGCCCCCAGGGCTGCCTCCTCGAGGGCCTCCCGCTGGGCGGGCGGCAAGCGCAGGCAACGAGCCATTTCCCCAGCCAGCGCAGCCACACGCCGGTTGCGCCGCTGCGGGACGGACGCAGGCCGCTGCTGCGTAGCCACTGCCATCTCTATCGGCTTATCGGCCACCGCCCATGGGTTCTACCCCGGTTCTGCCCGGCGGCGGCATACGGTACAATCGTTAGGCTTGTCCGAGGCCCGCGTGCTGGTCGTGGTCCCGACGCTGGCAGCGGGACCGCCGTTGCTGGAGTGTTTGGTGTCTCTGCTCAACCAGACCGAGCGCGAGATCGAAGTGATGGTGGTGGACAACAGCGGCCGGCAACTGGCCCGGGAGACGGGGGCTGAGCGCTTCGGGGCCAGCATCCTGGAGAGTCCTGGCAACCTGGGTTACGGCGGGGCGATCAATGCCGCGGTCCGGCGGTCGCAGGCGCCGCTGGTGGCGGTGATCAACGACGACGCGGTGGCCCGTCCCACCTGGATACGCGCGCTAGTGACCGCCGTCGAGTCCCGCCCCGAGGTGGGGATGTGCGCTTCCCAGGTGCTGCTGTTGGGGGAGGAGCGCCTGGATTCGGCCGGCATGCTCATCGCCCGCGATGGGTCCACCAAGCAGCGCGGCCACGGCGAGCACCCCGCCAACTACAGCCGCGAGGAAGAGGTGCTGTTTCCGAGCGGCTCGGCCGCGCTCTACCGTCGCGCCCTGCTGGAGGATACCGGCCTGTTCGACGAGGATTTCTTCCTCTACTGCGAGGACTCGGACGTGGGCCTGCGCGCGCGCTGGGCCGGCTGGAAGTGCCTGTACGTGCCCGGGGCGGTGGTCGAGCACCGCTACTCGCAGACCGCCGGCGGGGCCTCCGCGTTGAAGGCCTACTACGTGGAGCGCAACCGGCTGTTCCTCATCACCAAGAACTTTCCCGCGGCCCGGCTGGTGGCGGCGCCCTGGTTCGCCCTGGCCCGCTACTTCTGGCACGCGATCTCGATACTGGAGGGCCGCGGAAGCGCCGCCCGCTACCAGCGCGAGCGCCGCAATCCGCTGGAGCTGCTGTTCATCCTGCTGCGCGCGCACTGCGCCTGGCTGTTCCGCCTGCCGTCGCTGTGGCGCAAGCGCCGCCGCATCCTGGCAAGCGCGCGGCTCAGCCCGGACGCCTTCCGCCGACTGCTGGACGCCCACGGCATCACCACCCGACAGGTAGCTGCCCAGTGAGAACCGTCTCCAATCCCGATTCCCTGCTCATTTTGGTGCCCGCCTTCAACGAGGAAGGCGCGGTGGGGGCGGTAGTGCGCGAGATCCGCCGGGTGTTGCCCGAAGTGCCTGTGCTGGTGGTGGATGACTGCTCCCTGGATGGCACGCCCATGGTAGCCCGCGAGGCTGGCGCCGAGGTGATGACCCTGCCGCACCACCTGGGCCTGGGCGGCGCCGTGCAGGCCGGCTACAAGCTGGCTTTCGAGCTGGGCTACCAGTACGTCATACGGGTGGACGGGGACGGGCAGCACGACCCCGCCTGCCTGCCCCGCATTCTGGAAGCCCTGCGCACCTCGGGTTGCGAGATGGTCATCGGCTCGCGTTTCCTGGGAGGCCGCGCCTATCCCACCGGCCTGGTGCGGGGCCTGGGCATACGCTTCTTCCGCCTGGTGCTGCGGCCCATTCTGGGCCAGCGGGTGGAAGATCCCACCTCCGGGTTCGTGGGCGTGGCCCGCCCGGCGCTGGAGGTGTTCAGCCGCAGTTTTCCGCTGGAGTACCCCGAGATCGAAGCCCTGGTGGTGCTGCAACGCAAGGCCTTCCGCTTCCGTGAAATCCCCTGCCGCTTCCGGCCGCGGCTGGCCGGGCGCAGCACCATCACCACGCTGAAGTCGTTCTACTATATCCTGCACGTGCTGCTGGGGGTGTTTGTCAACGTCCTCAAGTACGAAGGCCGCCGCCGGAGGAGAGGCCCGTGACTGGCCTGCTGAACTTCTTTACCGGGCTGAGCCTGGCGCTGCTGATCCTGGTGCTGATTTCGGTGCGCCGGGCGCATATACGTGTAGAATACTCGGTGGCCTGGCTGGGCGCCGCCCTGGCCCTGCTGGTGCTGTCGCGCTACCACTGGCTGCTGGAGAGGCTGGCCGCCGTCCTGGGTACGGCCGACGCGCCGCTGGCGCTGATGCTGGTGACCGGCTGCCTGTTCCTGCTGGTGCTGTTCCGCGTGTCCATGGTGGTTTCCGAGCTCAAGGACGCCAATATCGCTCTGGCCCAGCGAGTCGCTATCCTGGAATTCCACCTTCGTACGCTCGATGAAAAAGCGCCGACGCCCGGTTGAAAAGCCGCCGCCCCGAGCGGCCCCGCTTCGCCCGCCCGCCGGGGGCCTGCGCTGGTGGCACTGCCTGTGGGGTCTGGCGGCCGCCCTGGTCATACTCCTGGAGGTGTACCAGCCGGCTTTGCGCGGGCCATTCGTTTTCGACGACCCCTACCTGCCTTTCACCGACCCGGACGCCCTCGAGCGTCCGCTGAAGCACTGGATTGGCGGGGTGCGCCCGCTGCTGATGGCCAGCTTCTGGCTCAACGCCCGGCTGTCCGGGATGGAGCCGTACACCTACCACCTGTTCAACGTGCTGCTGCACTGGGTGAGCGGGTTCCTGGTCTTCCTGGTGGTTCGCCGCCTGCTCGTGTACGCCGGCACGGAGGGCGCGTCACGGGAGATCCTGGCCGTGTTCGCGGCCGGGGTGTTCCTGCTGCACCCGGTGCAGACGGAATCCGTGGCTTACGTAGCCAGCCGATCGGAAGCGCTGAGCGTAATGTTCTTTAGCGGCGCGCTGGCCCTCTATTTGTGGCGCCGCCGCGAGGTGGTCTCCTGGCCGGTGGCGGCGGGAGTGCTGCTGCTGTTCGGCGCGGCCGTAACCACCAAGGAACACACCGCCGTGCTGCCCGCGCTGCTGCTGCTGACCGACCTGTTCTTCGGCGGGGGCGTGGCCGGTGTGCGCCGCAACTGGCGGCTCTACGTGCCGGTGGCGGTGGGCGGCGCGCTGGCGCTGCGGTTTGTCTGGCGGGTACTGGGTCACGCCGACACGGCCGGTTTCAAGCTGGCCGAAGTCACCTGGTACGAGTACTTCTTCACGCAGTGCCGCATGCTGTGGCGCTACCTGCGCCTGTTCGTGCTGCCCATCGGCCAGACCATCGACTACGACGTGCCCTGGTCGCGCAGTTTGCTCGAACACGGCGCCGTGTTTGGCCTGGCCGGCCTGCTGGCGCTGGCCGTGGCCGCGTTCCTTCTTCGGCGCCGGTACCCGCTGGCCTCTTACGGCGTCTTCGCCTTCTTGTTGCTGATGGCGCCCACCTCCTCGGTGGCGCCTATCGTCGATCCGATCGCTGAGCGGCGCATGTACCTGCCGCTGCTGGGATTGCCGCTGGTGGCGGTCGAGTTTCTGCGTCGCTGGCGGATCCGGCCAGTGGCCTTGGCGGCGGCGCTGGGCGGCATCCTGGTGCTGGCCGGAGCCCTGGCCCAGCAGCGCAACCGGGTATGGGGCAGCGACGTGGCGCTGTGGGAGGACGCCGTCGCTCACGCCCCGGGCAAGTACCGCCCGCGCTCCCAGCTCGCCTTCGCGTATTTCAAGGCCGGCCGCTGCGCCGAAGCTGAGCGGCACTATGAGATCGCCAGCCGGCTCGCGGCGCCCGATTACCGCCTCTACTACAACTGGGGCCTGGCCCACACCTGCCTGGGCCGCACCCAGGATGCCCGGCGGCAGTACCTGGCCGCCCTGGAGGATTGCCGCCGCCAGTTGGAGCGGGATCCCAACAACCAGGCCGCCCGGCAGATCGTGCGCCTGGTGGAAGAGCGGCTGGGGCTGCGCTAGGATGCCGGTCTTGCGCATCGGGGTGAACGCGCTGTACCTGATCCCCGGTGGGGTCGGCGGCACGGAGATCTACGTGCGCAGCCTGCTGGCCGCGCTGGCCGGCATCGACTCGGTCAACCAGTACGTCGTGTTCGCAAACCGGGAGACCGGCCCCGATGTGGCGCCGCAGGCCGCCAACTTCCACTGGGCTGCGCAACCGGTGCGCGCCGCCTTCCGGCCCGCACGGCTGCTGTTCGAGCAGGCGGCCCTGCCGCTGGCCGTGCGGCGCCACCGCCTGGATGTGCTGCTCAACCCCGGCTTCACCGCCCCGGCGGTGTGCCCCTGCCCCAGCGTGACCGTCTTCCACGACCTACAGCACAAGCGCCATCCGGAGCACTTCCGCTGGTTCGACCTGCCCTTCTGGCGGTTGTTCCTGTGGACCTCCGCCCACCGCTCCCGGCTGCTGCTGGCCGACTCCGAGGCCACCCGGAACGACCTGCTGCGCTTCTACCGGCTGCCGCCGGACAAGGTGCGCGTGGTTCCCCTGGGGGTCGATGCGTCCTTTTTTGAGCTGGGGCGGCGGCGGCGCGAACTGGAGGCGCTGCTTCTGTGCGTCTCGACCCTGCACCCCCACAAGAACCTGGAGCGCCTGATCCGCGTGTTCGCGCGCTTCAGGGAGCGCCGTCCGGAGTTCCGCCTAGTGATCGCCGGGCTGCGCGGGTTCCACGCCGGGGCGGTCGAGAGCCTGATCGCGCAACTCGGTCTCGGCGACAGCGTCCG
>VFZS01000052.1 GCA_016871095.1 Acidobacteriota bacterium | reverse complement strand
AATCCACCAGCCGCGCGCCGAGGCGCCGGTGGACGGCGTTCAGCGGAGTGCGCTTCAGTGCGGCGGGTGCGCTCATCAAGACTGCCAGCCTAACAGGGGGCCGGCGGAGGTGTCAAATGAGGACGCTTCTGTTATGCTGGAGACCTAGAGAGTCACTTCTACAGAGGAGCCTGACATGCGTGGAAACGAGAAGGTGATTGCGCTATTGAACGAAGCGCTGAAGGAGGAACTGACGGCCATCAGCCAGTACTTCCTGCACGCCGAGATGAACGAGAACTGGGGCTACGCGCGGATCTCAAAGGCGGTCAAGAAGACCTCCCTCGACGAGATGAAGCACGCCGAGGCGCTCATCGAGCGCATCCTCTTCCTGGAGGGGGAGCCGAAGATGACGGAGCTGCTGCCGCTGAAGATCGGCAGCACGGTGAAGGCCCAGATGGAGAACGACCTGGCCGGGGAGCTGGCCGCCATAAGCATGTACAACGCGGCCATCAAGGCGTGCGCGGAGGCCGGTGACGCCGGGACGCGCGCGCTGTTTCGCAAGCTGCTGGCGGACGAAGAGCGTCACGCCGACTTCTTCGAAACACAACTGGGTCTGATCGAGCAGTTGGGTTTGCAGAACTACCTGGCGCAGCAACTGGCCGGGGAATAAGCAGGGGCGCGTGAGTTACCGGCCGGGGCACCACCTGGGGACCTCGCCCGCGCTGATGGTCCCTTTTCTGTTGCTGACGCTCACCGAGCCGGCCTATGTGCAGCGGCACCTGGGCGGGGCGGCGCGCACGCGGCTGGCCCTCGAGCGGCTGAACGTGCTGGGCAGCGTGCTGATGATCGGGGCGCACCCGGACGACGAGAACACGGCGCTGCTGGCCTACTTCGCCCGGGGCCGCCACCTGCGCACGGCGTACCTTTCGGTGACCCGGGGCGAAGGCGGGCAGAACCTGATCGGCTCCGAGCAGGGGGCCCTGCTGGGGGTGCTGCGGACGCACGAGTTGCTGGCGGCGCGGCGCATCGACGGGGCGGAGCAGTTCTTCACCCGGGCCATCGACTTCGGCTACTCGAAGAGCGCCGAGGAGACCCTGGAGAAGTGGGGCCGGGAGCAGATTCTGTCCGACATCGTCTGGGTGATCCGACGGTTCCGGCCGGACGTGATCATACTGTGTTCCTCGCCCGCCTCCAGCGGAGGCCACGGTCATCACCAGGCCTCGGCGATTCTGGGCCAGGAGGCCTTTGCGGCGGCCGCCGACCCCAAGCGCTTTCCCGAGCAGCTCGGCTGGGTGGAAGCGTGGCGGGCCACGCGGCTGGTGCAGCAGATGTATCGGGGCGGGTCCGGCGAAATACCGGGCGCGGTGGGAGTGGATACCGGAGAGTACAGCGCCTGGCTGGGGCATTCTTACGCCGAGATCGCGGGGATGAGCCGCAGCATGCACCGCAGCCAGGGATTCGGGGCGCCGGAGCGGCGCGGCTCGCAGAGGAACTACATGGTCCAGTTGGCGGGGCAAGCGGCCGCCAAAGACGTCCTTGACGGCATCGACGCGGGCTGGAGCCGCGTGCCGGGCGGGGCGGAAGCGGGCCGGCTGCTGGGAGAGGCGGCGCGCGCGCTGGAGCCGGAGCGGCCGGAGAAGATCATCCCGCTGCTGGCGAAGGCCCGGCCGCTGGTGGCCGGGTTGAAGCACCCCTGGGCCGCGCAGAAGCTCGAGGAACTGGATGAGGCCATCGCGCTGTGCGCCGGGCTGTGGCTGGACGCGGCGGCGGACCGGGAGACCGCCGTGCCGGGCTCGCGGCTCGCGGTGCGGGCCACGGCGCTGAACCGTTCCCGGGCGGCGCTGTGGCTGGAGGAGGTGAGGCTGGAAGCGGACCACCGCTCCCTGACGGTCGCGGCTCAGAAGGGGGAGGCGCCACGGGTGTCGGAGCTGCGCTACAACCAGCCGGAAACGCGCGAGCTGACGTGGGAAGCTCGGCTGGGTCAAGTGTATACGGAGCCGTTCTGGCTGACCGAACCCTCCAGCGGCTTCACTTACGCTCTGGCGGACCAGACACTGGTGGGTGTGGCGGAGAACCCGCCGGTGCTGCGGGCGCGGTTTCGCCTGCGCGCGGGCGACCAGAGCCTGGAGTTGACGCGACCCGTGCTGTACCGCTACGTGGACCGGGTGGAAGGGGAACAGACCCGGCCGCTGGCCATCGTGCCGCCGGCCTCGGTGCGGCTGCCGGTGGAGGCCATGGTTTTTCCCAGCGCCGAGCCGCGGCGGCTGGAGGTGGAGGTGCGGTCGAACCTGGCGGGGGTGGCGGGCGAGGTGCGGCTGGAGGCGCCCGCCGGATGGCGGGTGGCGCCCGCGGCGCGGCCGTTCCAGATCGCCGAGGCGGGCGAGCAGACCAGTCTGGACTTCGAGATCGCGCCGCCGGAGGGCGCGGCTTCAGGAGTGGTCGAGGCGGTGGCGCGCATCACGGCTCCGCCGCAAACCCGTGAGCCGCGGGCCCGCGCCGGGCTGGTGCGTGCCGACATTCGCACCCTGGCGCGCAGGATCGGGTACGTGATGGGAGCGGGCGACGAGGTGCCCGAGGCGTTGCGGCAGATAGGGTGCGAGGTGCGGCTGCTGGAAGCCCAGGACCTGGCGCGAGGTGACCTGAGCCGCTTCGAGGCCATAGTGACGGGCGTGCGGGCTTACAACGTGCGAGCCGACCTGCGGGCCAACCAGCAGCGGCTGCTCGACTACGTGCAGCGGGGCGGCACGCTGGTGGTCCAGTACAACGTAGCGGATGGCGCCGCGGCGCAGACGCTGGCGCGGCTGGGGCCATATCCGCTCCGGGTGGGCCGTGAGCGGGTCACGCGCGAGGACGCTCCGGTGACCTTCCCGACCCCGGACAGCCCGCTGCTGAAGGTCCCCAACGCCATCACAGCCGCGGATTTCGAGGGCTGGGTGCAGGAACGGGGGCTGTACTTCGCGACGGAATGGGACCCGCGCTACAGCTCGCTGCTGGAGTCGCACGATCCTGGCGAGCCGGCGCGTCCCGGCGGCACGCTCTTCACCCGGTACGGGAAGGGCGTCTACGTGTTTACGGCCTACGCCTGGTTCCGGCAGTTGCCCGCCGGAGCGCCTGGCGCCTTGCGCCTGTTCGCCAACCTGCTGAGCGCCGGGCGCTAGGGTGGCCTATGCGGCGCAGAGACTCTTCCCATTCGCTCCGTAGTTTTGTATAAAGGAACTGCGTAGTCTTCCGGGAGGAGAGTGTATGCTGAACTGCCCGGTTTGCGATGCCGAGCTGGACATCGAGGAAGAAGAACTGGACGAAGGCGAAGTGCTGATCTGCGACGAATGCGGGGCGGAGGCGCGCGTGGTGGGGGTGGATCCGCTGGAACTGGAGTCGGCCGAGGAGGACGAGGAGGAGGATGAGGAGTTCGGCGAGGAGGAAGCCGAGGAGGACTGGAAGTAGCTTCGCTCCCGCCGGGCCGGGCGCCCCGGTGCGCTAGAATGGAAATGAGAAGTCGGCCATGTCGCCGCAGAGAGGGGAACCCGTGAACCAGGCGCTCAGAAGCGCGGGCGCGGTCTTGGCGCTCGTGATACTGGCACTGATGGCTGTGATGGCGCCCACGTTGCGGGCTCAGAGCAGGGGCAAGGACAAGGATCAGGATCTGACCGTGCGCTCGGTCGAGGGGACGGTCAGCGACGCGGAGGAGCGGCTGGTGGAAGGGGCGGTGGTGCATCTGAAGAACACCAAGACGCTCCAGATCCGGTCGTTTATCACGCGCCGGGACGGCACGTACGCTTTCCACGGGCTGAGCACGAACATCGACTACGAGCTGCGGGCCGAGCACCAGGGGGCGGCCAGCGACGCGCGCATGTTGAGCGTGTTCGATAGCCGGCGGAAGGCGATCATTCATTTGAAACTGAACAAGAAGTGAGCCCGCGCCCTTTGCCGGGGCGGGCGTTCTCCAGGAGGGAGCGATGGGAAGAGCAATATCTTTGTGGGCGGCCACGCTGCTGGCCGCGGGGGCTTTCGGGCAGGAGTTCAAGCTGGGCTCCAAGGTGAGCGATTTCGGTCTCCGGGACGTGTCGGGCGCGCCGGTGGCCTTCGGGAAGCTGAAGGGCCAGGTCACGGTGATCGGCTTCATTGCCACCCAGTGCCCCATTTCCAACGACTACAACGGGCGCATGAAGGCGCTCTACACGGACTACCATCCCAAGGGCGTGCACTTCGTGTTCATCAACCCGAACAACACGGAGCCGGCCGGGGACGTGGCCCAGCACACCAAGCAGAACGGGTTTCCGTTCGCGGTGTACAAGGACGAGCGCAACGTGGTGGCGGACCGGTTCGGGGCGGAATTCACGCCGGAGGTCTTTGTGGTGGACAGTGAGGGCGTGATCCGCTATCACGGGGCCATCGACGACTCCCGGGTGGAAGCCCGCGTCAAGGCGCAGTCGCTGCGCAAGGCGCTGGATGCCATGCTGGCCGGGCAGAGCGTGGAGCCGGCCCGGACGCGGGCCTTCGGCTGCACCATCAAGCGGGTGAAGAAGACCTCGTGAGGCGGCGGGATTTCCTGGTGGCTGCGGGGGCGGCCGCGGCCCTGCCGGGGGCGGAGTCTGGCCTGACGCCGGTGGACGAGGCGGGCTACCGCAGGCTGCTGGAAGCCGGGCGGGGGAAGGTGCTTCTAGTGGACTTCTGGGCCACCTGGTGCGCGCCGTGCCGGGTGGATCTTCCGCTGCTGGTGAAGCTGGAGGCCAAGTACCAAGCCCGAGGCCTGAAGCTGATAACCGTCTCGTGCGACGAACCGGAGCAGGAGGCGGACGCCTCCCGGTTCCTGCGACAGTTGAGAGTCAGCGGCCCGGCTTACATCAAGCGGTCCGCGGACGACGACCGGTTCATCACATCGGTGGATGCCCGGTGGAGCGGAGCGCTGCCAGCGCTGTTCATCTACGACCGGCAGGGCCGCCGGGCCGGATCGTATGTGGGCGAGAGCCACAAGGCGGCGGTGGAAGCGGCCCTGGTAAAGCTGCTGTAGGGCGGGACGGCGCGGCGAGGAGGCGTCAATGACCATCCTGGGGAAGCACCTGGTGCGGCTGAAGAATCAGACCGCCTGGATCACCGGGGGCAAGCGCATCGGGCAGGTGGTGGCCCGGGCGCTGGCCGAGCAGGGGGTCAACATCGTGGCCAGCTACCGGCTCTCGGAGAAGGAAGCGGCGGATACGGTGGCCGAGGCCCGGGGCCTTGGGGTCCGGGCCCTGGGCGTGCACGCGGACGTTTCCTCGCTGGCCAGCCTGCGGGCCGCCGTCGAGCGGGTCCAGGCGGAATTCGCCCGGATCCATGTCCTGGTGAACCTGGCGTCGGTGTACCGGCCGGTGCCCTGGAACGAAGTGACCACGGCGGATTGGCAAGAGCATTTCTCGGCGCATGTGCTGGGGACTTTCTGGCCCACGCAATTGATCGTGCCGCTGATGCCGCCCGGGTCGCATATCATCAACGTGGCGGATATCAGCTCGGTGGCCAAGATGCAGCAGGCCAACATGCCCTACGTGGTGACCAAGGCTGCGGTGGCGTCCATGACGCGGGCCATGGCGCTGGAGTATGGCGGGCGGGGCATCTTCGTCAACGCGCTGGCGCCCGGCCCCATTCTGGCGCCGGAAGACTTCTCCCCGGAGAAATGGGCGCGCATCCGGGAGCGGTCGCCGGTCAAGTTCGCGGTCACGGATGAAGAGGCGGTGGAGCAGTTCTCGCTGCTGGTACTGTACCTGTCGATGACCACCATGAGCACGGGGCAGGTCTACCCGCTGGACCAAGGGCAGCACGTGTGAGGCAGGGAGTGTGGCCGGCGGGGGTTGCGGGGAGAACCAAGGTACTAGACTAACCGGGCCGGGCCAGAAGCAGGCAGATTGCTGTAAAATAACATATTGATGCCATCAGGCCAGCGGGGTGTGGGTAGAGCACCAACTCAAGCCCAAGAAAAGGAACGACATGCCAGTTCTCTGTAGAGGGAGTGTGGCGGCAGCCGCCTGCGTGCTGGCGGCGGTCCTGTGGGCGGTCCAGGAAAAAGCGGAGACGCCGCAAAGCAAGCCGGCAGGCCAGCCCGAGCCGGTGGGTGCGGAACCGCTCAAGCCGGAGGCGGGGCTGGCGGCCGCGCCAAGCGCGCCGGTGGACCCGAAGACTTACGAACTGGGAGCTGAGGATGTGGTGCAGATCCGGGTGTGGCGCGAGCCGGATCTATCCGGGCTGGTGGTGATCCGGCCGGACGGGCGGATCACTTTGCCGCTGATCGGGGACGTGGTGGCGGCGGGGCTGACTCCGCTGGAGCTGTCCGCCAGGGTGGCGGAGAAGCTGGCGGAGTACATCAACCGGCCCGAGGTGATCATCTCGGTGCAGAGCGTTCGCAGCAAACGCTACTACGTGACCGGCGAGGTGAACCGGACGGGGGCCTATCCCCTGGCGGTGCCCACCACGGTGCTGGAAGCGCTGACCCAGGCGGGCGGATTCCGCGAATTCGCCAACACCAAGAACATCACCGTGCTGCGAGGCAGCAAGCGATTCAGGTTCAACTACAAGGACGTGGTCAAAGGGAAGAACCTGGGGCAGAACATCCGGCTGGAGAGCGGCGACTACATCATCGTGCCATGAGGGGGATGGCAGGAGCGGGACGGCGGGGCGAGCCGGGGCTGATCCGGGGCCCGCGGCCCGCGGGACGAGGCGGAGCGTAAGGCTATGCAACAGGAATATTCAAGCGTCTCCCGGCGCCCGTTGGACGTGGAGGACTACATCGACATCGTGCGGCGGCACCGGGGCTGGATCATCGGGCCCGCTTTCGCCGGGCTGGTGGTCGCGGTGGTAGGGGCGTTTCTATGGCCGGACACCTACGTCTCGCAGGCGGCCATCCGGGTACTGCCTTCGCAGGTTCCCGAGAAGCTGGTCCCCAGCAACGTGAACCTGGAGATGTCTCAGCACATCAACTCCATGGCGTCGGGCATCCTGAGCCGCACCATGCTGACCAACATCATCCAGACCTACAATCTGTATCCGTCCGAGCGCAGCGGCCGGCCGCTGGAGGACGTCCTCGAGAAGATGCAGGGGGCCATCCGGGTGGGCCAGGTGCGGGAGATGCAAGGGAGCACCAGCCGGGGGCCGCTGTCGGCCTTTTACGTGGCCTTCGAGTACCAGAATCGGTACCTGGCGCAGAAGGTTACGCAGGATCTGGCGGGCCGCTTCATCAGCGAGAATGTGCGGACCCGGTCCAACCAGTCCAGGGAAACCACGCAGTTTCTGCGCGACCAGTTGCAGACCGCGGCGAAGGAACTCACCGACCTGGAGCAGCGGCGCACCGAGTTCCGGGTGAAATACGCCGGGCGGCTGCCCGAGGAGCTGGCCACCAACCTGCAAACGCTGCGCTCGCTGGAGACCCAGTTGAACGGCGTGAATGACGGCCTCAGCCGCTCCGGGCAGGAGAAGCTGTTGCTGGAATCGCAGTTGAGGATTCTCCAGGAGCAAGCCGAGGCCCTGAATGCGGCCCCGGATCAGTTCAGCGCCGCGGTGAAGAGCGAGCGTCTGGTGCAGATGGAGCGGGAGATAATGGCCCAGGAGGCCAGACTCTCGGCCCTGCGGGAGCGCTACCGGGACAACCACCCCGACATCCGGGCGCAGCGAGGGCAGATCGAAGTGCTCAAGCGGATGCGCGACGGGCTGCTCAAGCAGGAGGAGCAGAAGCAGACGGAGACGCCGGCCAGCCAGCCGCCGCCGGCCGCGCCAACACGCGCCAGCCGGGAATTGGAGGCCGCGATGGCCCGCTTGCAGAGCCAGATCCAGGCCAAGGATATGGACCTGGAGGAGCGGACCAAGGAGCAGAAGCAGTTGCGCGATCTGATCCGGAGCATTCACTCCCGTATCGAAGCGCGCCCGGTGCTGGAGCAGCAGTACACGGACCTGATCCGGAACTACGAACAGGCCAAGGCCAAGTACGACGACCTGAACCGCAAGATGTCGCAATCGGAGATCGCCACGGATCTGACCAATCGCAATCAGGCGGAGACGCTGGAGATCCTGGACCCGGCCTCTTTGCCGGAGAAGCCCGCCAAGCCGCAGCGGCTGATGATTGTAGGGGCGGGCCTGGGTCTGGGGCTGGTCCTGGGAGTGTTTGTGGCGGGCTTCCGGGAGCTGAAGGACACCTCGCTGAAGAGTCTGAAAGACGCGCGCGCTTACACTAACCTGCCGGTGCTGGGCATGGTCCCCTTGCTGGAGAACGATCTGGTGGTGCGGCGCAAACGGCGGCTGTCCTGGTTGTTCTGGTCGGCGGCTTGTATGCTGGGCGTGCTGGCCATGAGCGGCGCCATGTACTACTACTACGCCATCCGGGTATGAGCGGAGAGAGTGCGGCAAGAGAACTGGAGACCAGATGAGCCGAGTACACGATGCACTGCGCCGGGCGGAACAACAGGTTACGGCCACCCCGGGTACAGCAGAAGCGGAAGACGGCGCGGCGGCGGATCCGCGCCTATCCCCCGATCTGGCCAGCCTGCTGGCAGGAGTGGAGGAGGTGCCCTACACGCCGGCCCCCGAAGCGCTGTTGATTGAGGACCTCCGCCCGCAGGACCCGCCGGGGGAGGAGTTCCGCAGCCTGCGCACGCGGCTGAACCACTTGCAGAAACTCCAGCCCATCCGCAGCGTGGTGGTGACCAGTCCCTCGCCGGCCGAGGGCAAGAGTTTCGCGGCGGCCAACCTGGCGCTGGCGGAGGCGCAGTTGTCCAGCGGCTTCGCGCTGCTGGCGGATTTCGACTTGCGGCGGCCGCTGTTGCACAACATGTTCCAGATCGAGCGCTCGCCCGGGCTGACCGACTGCTTGCTGGGCCAGGTTCCCCTGAAGGCGGCTCTCCGCAAGATCGCTGGCCGGAACCTGTGCGTGATGACCGCGGGCACGGTGGTGAAGAATCCGCTGGAGCTGCTGAACCTCCCGGAGGTGCGGACGCTGATTGGCGAGGTATCCAGACTGTTCAGTTGGGTGGTGCTGGACAGCCCTCCGCTGCTGCTGTCGGCGGACGCCAACCTGCTGGGGACGCTCACGGATGGGACCATCCTGGTGGTGCGCATCGGTTCGACCACCATTGACGCGGTGACGCGGGCCATGCAGTCGCTGTGCGAGAACAACGTGCTGGGACTGGTGGTCAACGGGGCGCGGGCCGGGGAGTTGTACAGCAAGTACACCTACTACTACTCCCGCTACAGCTACAGCTACCGGTCGCCGGAGGAGAGCGCGCCGGAGGGCGAGGAGCAGTCCGAGGCGAAGCGGTGAAAGGCGGCGGGCGCCGGCCCGCCTTCAGTCTGGCATGCAATCCAACAGGCCGGGGCGGTCGCGGATCCACGCCTGCCGGTGGCTGGCGGGAATGGAAGCGGGGGTGTGGGCGGGGGTGGGGATGCTGGGTTGGTTCGCACTGATGGCGGTGTGGTCCCGGCACTCGGTGTGGGAAATGCCCTTCCGGCTGGGAACCGTGTTCTACGGGGCGGGGTGGCGTGGTGGTTCTGTCGCGGTCACTGTGGCGGGGCTGGCGCTGCACCTGTTTGCTTCGGGGGCCGTGGGCGTGCTGTTCGCCGTGCTGGCACGGGAGGGAGACAACCGGCTGCGCGTGGGGCTGCTGGGCCTGGTGGTGGGGCTGGCCTGGTGCTACTTTTCGTATGCCTGGTTCTGGAATCGGCTGCTGCCGCCGGCGGATGAGGCCCCGCTCTCGTTGCTGGTGGCCTGCCTGTGGTTCGGCGTGGGGCTGGGCCGCTATCCCGCGCGGCTGCGGTCGGCGCGGCGGCACTTCCTGGATGAGCGGGCGGCCGAGCCGGGTGGGGACCGGCCGGCGCCGGAAGCCTCGGCAACGGGCTGAGGGGTGAGTTTGTTGCTGCCAGCCGCCATCGGGTAGAATGGAAAGTTCGGTTCTGCGCCGGTCCGGCGGAATTCCAGGTGAAACCGGGCATGCCGGGTGAACGTCTGAATGGTGGCGCAGAGTGAGAGGAACTGGATCTAGATGAGGTTCTTCAGGCGCGGTTGCCTGACCCTGTCGCTGGTGTGCTTCGGATGTGGGTCCGCGCTGGCGCAGGCGCCCCAGCCCCCTGCGCCCCAGCCGAAGAAGCCGAGCCCCTTTGAGAGGGTCCCCCAGGCGGTCGAGGAGCCCAAGCCGCAGCCCGCGCCAGCGCCCCAGCCGCGGTTGGAGCCGCCCAAGGCGGTCGAAGTTCCGGCGGCGGCCCCCGGTGACTTCGTAGAGGCCATCGAGATCCGCGGGGCCCGCCGCATCCCGCAGGACACCCTGCGGGCCATGATCTTCACCAAGCGGGGCGACAAGTTCGACCCGGAGATCCTGCGCCGGGATTTCATGGCCCTGTGGAACACCGGGCGCTTCGACGACATCCGCCTGGAAAGCGAGCCGGGGCGCCAGGGCGTCATCGTGCGCTTCGTGGTCACCGAGCGTCCGGTGGTGCGCTCGATCAAGTACGAAGGCATCAAGTCGGTGACCGTCTCCGAGATCCTGGACCGCTTCAAGGAACGCCGGGTGGGTCTCTCGGTCGAGTCGCAGTACGACCCCAACCGGATTCAGCGGGCCACCGTGGTGCTCAAGGAGTTCCTGGCCGAGCGCGGCCGCCAGTACGCCACCGTCGAGCCGGAGGTGCGGCAGATTCCGCCGGCCTCGCTGGAGGTGACTTTCCAGGTCAAGGAAGGCCCCAAGGTGAAGGTGGGCCACATCGAGATCCAGGACAACCAGGTCTTCGGCGACCGCGCCGTCATCCGGGCCATGCGGGGGCTGCGGCCCATCGGCATCCCGCGCTCGCTGCTGTTCGAGAACCTGTTCGCCAAGACCTACGACCTCAGCAAGCTGGAGATCGACAAGGAGATGATCCGCGACTTCTACCAGCAGCGGGGCTACTTCCTGGCGCGGGCCCTGGAGCACAAAGTGACCATCCGCAACGTGGGCGGGGGCAAGTTCCGGGTGCCGCTGTTCTACATGAACAAGCCGGGCATCCGCGCCGACATCGTCATACCGGTGGAAGAGGGCCGCCTGTACCGCATCAACAAGTTCAATTTCGTGGGGGTGAAGCTGTTCCGCACTCCGGAGACCCTGATGAGGCCGCTGTTCCAGATGGCCGAAGGGGACGTGTTCTCGACCGAGAAGCTGCGCAAGGGCCTCAAGAACATGCAGGACCTCTACGGGCGGTTCGGCTACATCGACTTCGTGCCGGAGCCGTATCCGGAACCCTTACAGGGCAGCGACAAGATCGACCTGACCATCAACGCCGACGAGGGCAAGCAGTTCTTTGTGCGGCGCATCGACTTCTCGGGCAACACCACCACGCGGGACAAGGTGATCCGCCGGGAGCTGCTCATCGACGAGGGGGACATCTACAACACCCACCTGTGGGAGGTCAGCATCCTGCGGCTGAACCAGCTCGGCTACTTCGAGCAGCTCAAGAAGGAGGAGGCGGCGGAGATCAAGCGCGACACCCGCACCTCGACGGTGGACATCACCTTGAAGGTCAAGGAGCGGGGCAAGAACTCGGTGGGCCTGACCGGGGGAGTGAGCGGCATCGCCGGCAGCTTCATCGGATTCAACTACTCGACTAACAACTTCCTGGGCCTGGGCGAGACCCTCTCCATCGACTCGCAAATGGGCGACCGCATCCGCGCCATCACCTTCGGCTTCACCGAGCCGTACTTCCTGGACCGGCCCATCCAGCTCGGCTTCACCGTCTTCACCCAGCGTTTCAGCTTCGACCAGGGCCGCGAGGTCTCGCTGTTCACCGGCCGCAACCTGATGCCCTACTACGAGGCGCTGGGCAAAGACAACCTGATGAACTACGTCTCCAACGGCCACGGCTTCACGGTGTTCACCAGCTACCCGCTGCGACGCAGTTTCGCGCGGCTGGGGCTGTCGTATGCCTACAGCACCTCGAAGTACCAGGCCATCAGCGCGGCCTCGCGCACCTACTTCGAGTACATCAACTTCCAGGGGCTGGGGGGGCCGAACACGCTGACCGGGATCCGCACCAGCCAGATCATTCCCTCTTACAGCTACAACACGGTGAACCATCCGATCACGCCGACCGCGGGCAAGGAGATCTCCATCTCGGGAGGTTTTGCGGGCAGCTTCCTGGGGGGCAACGTGAACATGGTGCAGCCTACGGTAAGTCTCCGCTACTTCCGGCCGGCTCCGTACAAGAACCACGTACTGGGCATGCGGTTCATGGGCGCGTTCGTGAGCGGCTATGGGGGGAGGTCGGCGCCGCCCTTCAACCGCTGGTACATCGGCGGCGAGCAGGATGTGCGCGGTTTCGAGATCTGGGGCGTCAGCCCGGTGGCCTTCGTGCCCAGCGAGGCCACGGTGAACGTGCTGAACTCGGACGGTTCGGCGCGCACCCAGAAGATCATCCTGGACGGCCAAATGGTGAGCTCGCCGGTCACCCAGAGGATTCCCATCTACCAGATGATCTTCCCGGGCGGGGACGCCCAGGCCATCGGCAATTTCGAGTACCGCATACCCATCGCGGGGCCGGTGAATCTGGCGTATTTTTTCGACGCGGGGCTGAACAAGCTGCTGCGTCCGTCGCAGTTGGCCATGAACCCGGACCGGCTGAAGGAGCTGAACGCCACCTTCCCGCAGGCGGCCTACGACGGGCGGGCGCGCATCGCCCCCGGCACACAGCGCATCCGCACCTCGACGGGCCTGGAGCTGCAAGTGCTCCTGCCGGTGGTCAATGCTCCTTTCCGCATCTACTGGGCCTACAACCCCACCATCGTGCGGCAGTTCATCCAGCCGCCCATCGTGGCCGACCGCTCCATGTTCCCCAACCAGACCACCTTCATCAACTCGGTGGCCCTGTTCGGCCAGCCGGTGCCCTTCTGGGAGCAGCGCAAGACCTTCCGCTTCACCATCGGCCGCACGTTCTGAGCTACCGGGCCACGAATGAAAATTCCCGTTTGGAGGATTGAGGCGGGTGATATACTGCATAGCCGAGTGGTGCGGGAATTGGAAATGAACATCCCCACCAAATGGAACTTCCGGTCTGGAGGCATCTCGTGAAAACAGATCGTGACCGCAGGACCTTTCTGGAAGGCAGCCTGGCAACCGCAACAGGACTGGGTCTGACTGCCTCGGAAGCTATCGTCGCCAAGACCGTGGCTTGGGCGACCGAACCGTCCACTAGTCCCATACCCAAGAGACCTCTCGGCAAGACCGGACACCAGGTAGGCATCTACGGCTTGGGCGGACTGTTCACCCTGGCGAGACACGACCGGCGCGACCAAGCGGTCGAAATCGTCAACCGGGCGCTGGATTTGGGCATCAACTACATCGACACCGCTGCCAATTACGGCGACGGCGCCAGCGAACTGAACATCGGCCCCGTGATGCGGAAGCGTCGAACCGAGGTCTTCTTGGCCTCAAAGAGCCACAATTACACTTACGACGGCACCATGGCGCTGGTCGAACAGAGTTTGCGGCGTTTGCAGACCGACCACATCGACCTGTATCAGCACCATCATCTCGACAAGTTAGGGACGCTCGATCAACTTCGGCAGAAGAACAGCGCTCGCCAGGCCTTCGAACGGCTCCGCGACAAAGGCGTGATCCGCTATATCGGCGTGACGGGACACTCCTCCCGGGTGCTTGCTGATGCCCTCGACGACTATCCGTACGACTGTGCATTGATCACCCTCAATGCTGCCCGGGCCGACATGGACGACCCCGAAGACCTGGACCGGTTCTTCCGCTTGGCGCAAGAGAAAAAGGTCGGTGTGATCGCCATGAAAGTGGTAGAACGCGGTGCACTAATCAAACTGGGTCTTGGCATCCGGCAACTGCTGCCCTACGTCTTGAGCTACCCGGTGGCGACTGCGGTTGTGGGTATTACGGATGTTTCGCATCTCGAAGAGAATGTGCGCATCGCCAGCGGCTTCAAGCCGCTCTCGGCAGAAGAGATGACCGAAGTTCGCGCGGTCGCCCGGAGATGATCCGAACCCGGGGACAGCCCGCATGTTTCCGCGCCGCTGGGGGGAAACACGCGGGCTGTCCCCGCTCGCCCAGGCGGCTTACGACGGCCGGGCGCGCATCGCTCCCGGCACACAGCGCATCCGCACCTCGACGGGACTGGAGCTGCAAGTGCTCCTGCCGGTGGTCAATGCTCCCTTCCGCATCTACTGGGCTTACAACCCCACCATCGTGCGGCAGTTCATCCAGCCGCCCATCGTGGCCGACCGCTCCATGTTCCCCAACCAGACCACCTTCATCAACTCGGTGGCGCTGTTCGGCCAGCCGGTGCCCTTCTGGGAGCAGCGCAAGACCTTCCGCTTCACCATCGGGCGGACGTTTTGAGTAGGATAGGACTCCAGTCCTGTCCCTCCTGGCAAGCCTGGAGGCTTACCCTACCAGTGCTCCCTCTTGGCAAGCCTGGAGGCTTACCCTACCAGATCAGCTTAAGGCCGAACTGGAGGTTGCGCGGGGTCTCGGCGCCGCTGATGCGGCCGAAAGTGGCGGTGCCCACGGCGTGGCCGGCCTGGCCGAAGCGCGGCGTATTCGAGAAGTGGAAGGCTTCGAAGCGGAACTGAAGCCTGAGCCGCTCGTGGAGCCGGAAATTCTTGAGCGCCGAGAAATCCCAATTAAAGAAAC
>VFZS01000051.1 GCA_016871095.1 Acidobacteriota bacterium | reverse complement strand
CTTGCCCAGGAAGTCGATGTTGGTCTCGCGGAACAGCTCCATCCCTATGGCCTACTCTGGGACTCGCCAACTTTGGACACCGGCACAGCCGCGCGAGTTCCCAACCCTCCAAGAAAAAGTACCACAAAACACCCTAGATGCTCAATGTAGTTACTTGCCGCTGCCGGGCCAAGGCGAAGTCGAACATGGTCCTCGAGACGAACACGGCGGTGAAGACGTTGGCGATCAGGCCAATGACCAAGGTGACGGCGAAGCCCTTGACCGGGCCCGTGCCGAACATGAAAAGAAAGGCGCTGGAGACCACCGTCACCACGTGAGTGTCTACAATGGTGACAAAAGCCCTTTGGAAGCCCGCCTCGACCGAGGCGATGACCCCCTTGCCGGAGCGGAGTTCCTCGCGTATGCGCTCGAAAATCAATACGTTAGAGTCCACCGCCATGCCCAGGCTGAGAATGAACCCGGCGATGCCCGGCAGAGTCCACACCGCACCGAAGTAGCTCAGGGCGGCCACCGTGATCACGCCGTTCAGCAGCAGGGCCACCACCGCATTAACACCACTATTCTTGTAGTAGACCAGCATCACTGTGATCACCATCGCCAATGCCACCAGCCCGGAGATCACCCCCTGGCGGATGGAGTCAGCGCCCAGGGACGGTCCCACGGTCCGCTCCTCCAGGTAGTCGATACCTGCCGGCAGCGAGCCGGACTGGAGCACCAGGGACAGGTCGGAGGCATCCTGCTGGTTGGCCGCGCCGGTGATCCGGCCGCTGTCATCGATGCGATTCTGGATCACCGGAGCGCTGCGGACCTGGTTGTCCAACACGATGGCCAGGCGGTTACCCACGTTGGCCTCGGTGAAGCGGCCAAAGCGGCGGGCGCCGTCACGGCCGAGGGTGAAGTTGGTCTCCCACTTCTGAAACTCGTCCCGGCCGGGCCGGGCCGAGCGCAGGTCCCGCCCGGTGATCACGGGCGTGCGGTTCACTAGGTACCAAGCCTGCCCGGTCTCGCCGGGGTTACGCACCTCGGGAACCAGCTTGGTGTTGAGGGGCAGTACGCCGCCGTGCTTGGCGCGGGCCTGCTCGGGGCTGGCGAAGGGACCATCCTTCACTTCGGAGAGCTCCAACACCGCGGCCGTCCCCATGATCTGCTTCACTCGCGCCGGATCGTCCACGCCGGGCAACTGCACCAGGATCTGGAAGGATTTCTCGGAGGGGCCGTGCGCCTGGATGACCGGTTCGGTCAATCCCAGGCTGTTGATGCGCCGCTCCAGCGTGCGGATGGTACGCTCGACGGCTTCCTTCTTCAGCACGATCATCTCGGTGGGACGCAGGTTGAGGCGGTAGTCGGTGGGATTGACCGCTGTCAGCAGCCAGGAGCCGAAGCGCTCATTGACCACCCCGCGCAGGTCGCCCGCGCGGGCCGCCGGAACGCCCCTAACGTTGATATGGATGGAGTCGGCTTCCTCGATGGTGGCGGGCTCGTTGCGGTCCACCGAGGCGTAGTCCACACGGGACTTGCGCAGCTCCTCCCGGAGGCGCTCCATGACGGTGTCCGCCTCCGAGCGCAGGGCCTCATGCACGCGCACCTGGAGAATCATGTGGGTGCCGCCGCGCAGATCCAGACCCAGGCGGATGTTCTCCGCCAGGTTCTGCGCCAACTGGACCTGGTTCTTGGGCAGGCCCAGCCAGCGGCCCTCCGCCCACCAGGCCACCACGCCGTAGATGGATAGCACAATGACGCCCAGGATGATCAGTGCTTTGGCGGTTCTGTCCATGCCGCTGTACCTATTTCTTCTCTTCCGCTACCGGAGCCACGCTGGCCACCGCGGAGCGGTCCACGTGCAGCCGCAGGTTGTCGGGTTTGACGCGCAGGATGAGGGTGTCGTCCTCGTTGATGGTGACGATGTGGCCGATGATGCCCCCGTTGGTCAGCACGAGCTGGCCAGGCTGAAGCGCCTGGAGCATCTTCTGCCGCTTCTTGCGCTGGCGCATCGCGGGCAGGAACAGGAGCACGTACAGGCCCACGAACATCAGCAGCATCAGGGGCAGACCAAACCCGGAGGACGGGCTAGAAGGGGCGGTGGTCTGAATCAAAAGAGCCAAGGGCATGGTTCACCTCCAGCGCCGCTCGCATTCGCGCGGGCTCAAGCTCGGACTCCGAATTTCGAGGAAACGCACGGCGTGGAAACTGGCGTCCGCCTCCGGCCGACTCGGGCCAAGCCGGGCCGACCATACGGGAACATTTTCCTAGTATACACAACCACGGCGGCGTGTGGGGGCCAGGCCAGGCGGACAGCCGAGGTGACCACCGCCTGAGAGAAAGCACCGCCGGGACCTTCCTTACCAAGTGAATTGAATCCGCGACACGCCCTGCCGCGGAAGCGGGAACCGCAGTCTCACGGTGCCTGCGGAGGGCCGGACCCACTCGGGCGAAGTGAGCAGGGCCAGTTGCGCGGCGAGCTGCGAGAGCAGCTTGCGGCCGTCCTTCATATAGGTGTAGTTGGGCTCGTCGTAGCCGAACCAGGCCCAGATGGGGCGCATCTCGCCCTGGATGGCGGCGGCGTTCACGCGGATCGAGACCGGAAACGCCTCCGCGCCCCGAAGCGGCGCAGCAAGGCAAACGGCAACGGCGCCAACCAGAAAGGTCCGGCGCTGCACCAGCCTTCCTTACCTATGCTAGGTCTTCTCCGGCGGCGGAGCCGGCAGCTTCTCGAGGATCCGCTCGAAGCGCCGCCGGGCCGCCGCCACCTCGGGGGAGTCCGAGCCGGTCACGTCCCGGTAGCCACTGCCGTCGCGACTCTCGCCGCAGTCGTAGAACCTGCCGTCGCCTTCGAGCAACCAGCGCCGGTCACGCAGCATGCGTTCATAAGCCAGGTAGCTGAAGATCCACTCGCGCGGCGTCCCCGCCCGTCCCTGGAGAGCCCAGGCGAAACTGCGCCCGTCGATTGGCACCTTCGGCAGTTCGGCCCCGGCCAGTTCCGCCAGGGTCGGCATCACGTCCGAGAAGTCGATCAGCTCGCGGCTGACGTGGCCTGTTCGCACACCGGGACCGGCAACCAGCAACGGCACCCTCACCCCGAGCTCGGTGACCGTGCCCTTGCCCGAGCGGCCGGTGCCGTTGTCGCCGGTGAAGATGACGATGGTGTTCTCGGCCAGGCCCAGTTCATCAAGGGCGCGCCGGAGCTTGCCGACGATCTGGTCCAGGTACTCGAGGTTGGGCCGGAAGCCACCCTGGCCTCCCGAGTCGGGGGTAGGGTCCCAAGGTTCATGAGTGAGCACCATGGGGTAGTAGGCCAGAAACGGCTGCTCGCGGCGCCTCCGCATGAAGCGGATGAGCCAGTCGGAGAGCATGCCCGGGCCGTAGTCCTCGCGCCGGGCGGGCACGTGTTTGCCGTTCTCGATCAGGGCGGGGTGCCAATAGCGGTTGCGCGGACTGCCGTCAAAGTCCGCATCCCGCGGCAGGCCACCCTCCTTCCAGGCCCAGGAGAAGTACTCGTCGAAGCCGCTGTCGTGGATCATGCTGGGGTGCTGGCTCACCAGACCCAACTGCCACTTCCCGGCCAGGCCCGTGCGATAGCCGCGCGCCTTGAGCATGTCGGCGAAGGTGATCTCGTCCGCCGAGAGCCGGTCCAGGCGCGTGGTGACGCGCCCGATGAAGTTGTACCAGCCGGTGCGGAACGCATACCGGCCGGTCATCAGCTCGACGCGCGACGGCGAGCACAGCGGCGTGGCGTAGCAGGTCTCGAAACGCACGCCCTGCGCCGCCATGCGGTCCAGATGGGGCGTCTGGTGCACCGGGTGACCGTAACAGCCCAGCTCCTTGGCGCCCAGGTCGTCGGCCAGGATGATCAGGAAGTTGGGCGGACGCTTGGCCGGAGCGGCGGCCGCTCCGCCCGCCAGCATCGCCAGCAAGTCGCGTCGTCGCATGCAGGACTCCTAAAAGATCAGCTTCAGCCCGATGAAGATGCGGCGGGCGCCCTCGCCCTCCTGGGTGCCGTTAACCGTGCCGAACAGCGTGGAAGTGGGGGCGGCATTCGGCGCGCTGAAGTTGGGATGGTTCAGCGCGCCCTCGGCCTCGGCGCGCACCTGGAGCTTCATGCCCTCGCGAATGACGAAGCTCTTGAACCCGCTCATGTCCCACAGATTGATGCCGTCGCCGCGAACGCCGGAGATGCGCAACGGGAAGGTCCTGATATTGCTGCCGAGTTGCCTTCTGACGTCCTTGTCGAAGCCGCTGGTGTCAAACCAGCGCTCCAGGCTGCGGTCGCCCGCGGGAAGCGCGATATCGGTGAACTGGCCGCTGTAGATGAGGTTTCCCCAGGCCAGCGGCGGACCGCTTTGCGCGGTGAAGATGGCGCTCGCCTGCCAGCCGCCGATGATGTGGTTCAGCACGCCCCCGGCGTTGCCCAACAGGCGCTTGCCGCGGCCGAAGGGCAACTCGTAGATGCCGCTCGCCACCAGGCGGTGCGGCCGGTCGAGATTGGCCACCACCTGCGTCGGGAGGCTGTCGGATTCGTTCAGGTACTGCATGGCCTCCATCGTCTTTGACCAGGTGTAGTTGGCCTGGAACTGGAAGCCCTGGCCGAAACGCCGGTCAAAGCGCAGCGTGAACGCGTTGTACCAGGAGGAGCCGGCCGGCAACTGCGTGGAGAGGGCGGTGAAATGCGGCAACGGCCGCAGCAACTGCTCGCGCGTGGTATTGCGGCCGAGGAAGAAGTTGGTGCCCTCGAATCCCGGGATGTTCAGGAATGGATTGGCGACCGTCGCCGATAGAAAGTCGATCGTGGCCTGGTCCCGTTCCGGCAAGCGGCTGTAATACTTGGCGTCCACCGCGTTCAGCGGCGAGTCGCTGCGGAGGCGAATCGACCTGGTGCCAATATAGCCCACTTCGACGACGCTGCGGCTGAGCGGCTGGAACTGGATGTTGAAGCTCCAGCGCTGCGTGTAAGGGCGCCGCCCGTCGGAGGAGAAAAAGCCCGGGGAACGGCCGAGGAACGTCGACAGCCCGCCGGCCGCGCCTTTCGGTTTTTCAAGACCGAATGGGAAGGGATTGTCGATGGTAGCCACGTAAGTGACTCCGTTGTCCAGCGTCGGGACCACCGCGGTGCTCTGATTGAATCCGGGCTGGGCCACGTCGCTGAAATCGGCGCCCAGCAGACCGTAGAAGAGGCCGAAGCCGCCGCGCAGGACGGTTTTCGGATTCAACTGGTAAGCGAAACCGAAGCGCGGCATGAAGACGCGGTAGTCGGGGTCACGCAAGCCGCGCGGCACTCCACCCACACCGGCAAAGGCCACGCCGCCCATGGTGCGGAACTGGGAAGCCGGCACCTCGGCGATCGGCGCCCTGGCGTACTGCGCCTGGGCGGCCGCCTGGATGGGATTCGGCGTCGCGAAGTCAAAGTCGCGCGTGGTCCGGTTGTAACGCTCCTTCAGCGGCGCCTCGTATTCCCAGCGAAAACCGAGATTGAGGGTCAGCTTGCTGGTCAGGCGCCAATCGTCCTGCACGAACAGCGAGTAGAAGCCGCTGGACTCGGCGCGGGAATCGTTCAGATCCACCCTCCCACCGGCAGGGATGTTGAACAGCAGGCTGGCCAGCCCCTGGCCGGCGGGAGCGGCGACGGAGTTATCCAGCGGGCCGCGCGTGTAGTTCACGCCGAAGTCCAGCCGCGGCGAGACATTGTTGTAGGTCTTCGTGTTGTCGAACGTCAGCCGGGAGTCCGAGCCGAACTTCACGCTGTGGTTGCCCTTCACCCACGTCAGCAGCCCCAGCAGCGTGTGCGTGTAGTACTTCTGGCTGAAGCCGCCGTCGTTGCCCAATTGCAGGAGTCCGGTTGTAACGATCTGCGGGAAGGTGACGCCGTTGCTGTCCAACTGTCCGATGAGGCTGTCGGGGAAGCCGAACTCCTTCAGGTTGAAACCCTGGTTGTCGAAATACTGGATTTCGTTGAACCAGGTGAAGCCGTAGCGGATGTCCAGCACCGATTGCGGCGACAGCACGAAGACGTTGTCCAGCGCCACGCCGCGGTGCGGGCGTCCCCGGCGGCGGCCGCGGATGTTGCTGTTGGGATCGTACTGGTCAAACCAGCCCTCGAAGTGCGTATGGGAGTAACGGACGAACATGCGGTGGTTCTCGCTGAAGTTGTGGTCCACGCGAGCCACCGGCTGCTTCATGATCTGCTCTTTCGGCGTGCTGATGGAGTAGTTGTTCAGGAAGTCGGCGGTGCCGGGCGAATTGGCCCGCGGATAATAGTTCACCAGTTTCTGCGCCGCGGCCGAAATGCGGCTCCTGGGGATGATGTTGCCGGGCAGCGGCTGGCGACGGAAGCGCGCCCCTTCCGGCACCGTCGTGTAGGGATCGTAGATCTGGTAGCGGGCGTTCAAGGCGAGCAGGGCGGAGAAGTCCCCTTCGCGCTGCGCGTCGGTGGGCACGCTCACCAGTTGCGCCACAGGCTGGCTGCGGGTGTGGCCCTGGTAGCCGAACTGCCAGAAAGTCTTGTTCCGTCCGTCGTAGACGCCGGGGATCAGCACCGGCCCGCCCACCGAGGCCACGTAGCGCCACCAGCGGTCCGTCGGAGTGTTCGCCTTGATCTTCTCCGGCGTCACCGGGCCGGTGCGGGGATCGAAGATGAAGCGGTTGGTGAAAAAATTCCGCGTGATCAGGGGATTCGTGCTGAGCCACGAGCCAAGCGTGCCGTGCAGCGCGTTGGTGCCGCTCTTCAGGCTCACGTTGATCGAGCCGCCGGTGGTATGCCCGACGGCGGCGTCGTAGCTGGCCACCTCCACGCGCACTTCCTGCACCATGTCGGGCGGCGGCACGAATCCGGTCTTGCCGGCGTAGGCATTGTTGGTCACGCCATCCACGTTGTAGTCCATGCCGCTCTGGCCGGCGCCGCCGACGTTCACATCCGACGCCTGATCGACGTTCCAAGGCCCCCCGGCGGGCAGACCGCTCTGCACGACGCCGGGAGTTTGCAGGTAAAGCCACGCCAGGCTGCCGCCCCGCTGCGGCAGGTCAGTAGCCTGGCGGCTGGAAATGACCTGGCTCACGCTGCTGGTGAGGCTCTCCAGCACGGGCGCCTCGGCGGTGACCTCCACCACCTCGCTGACGCTGCCGACTTCCAGAGTGACGTCCACCTGCAAACGGTCGCGGATGCGCAACTCCAGCCCGCCGCGCGACCACTTCTTGAAGCCCGCCAGCTCGGCTTCGACGCGGTATACGCCAGGCAGCAGAAACGGGATCTCGAAGTTCCCCTGGGCGTTGCTCTCGGCGCTCGCCGCCACGTTGGTCTCCGTGTTGGTGGCGCGCACACTAACGCCGGGCGCCACCGCGCCGGTGGAGTCCATGACGCGGCCGGCGACGGATCCGCGCGGGTCCTGCTGGGCCACAAGGCACGCCAGCGAAAGCGCGCCAACGCTCACGATTCGAAGCATGGGAGCCCTCCTTACCTCTTCCGCAAGACATCGTACCACCGCGCGCAGGGCCCCGGCGGTCCTGGCCGCCAGCGGGGAGCCGCGCGATGACCCGCCGGTGTTATGCTGGCAGCCAAGAGGTCCATGCCCGCCAACCTCAGCCCGGAATACCTGGCGGCCGAGCAGGAGTACAAGCACGCCCGCACCAACGCGGAGAAGATCGAGGCTTTGGAGAGGATGCTCTCGACCATCCCCAAGCACAAGGGGACCGAGAAGCTCCAGGCGGACCTCAAGCGCCGCATCTCGCAGGTCCGCAAGGAATCCCAGAAGAAGGGCGCCGCACACGCCGTACCCTTCTACCTGGTGCCCAAAGAGGGCGCTGGGCAGGTGGCGCTCGTCGGCCCGCCCAACTCGGGCAAGTCCCAACTGGTGTGCGCGCTGACCCACGCCCGTCCGGAAGTGGCCGACTACCCCTTCACCACCCGCTTCCCCACCCCGGGGATGATGAACTACCAGAACGTACAGATCCAATTGGTGGACCTGCCCCCGCTGGCCCGCGAGTTCATGGAGCCTTGGCTGCCGCAGGCTATCCGCAACGCCACCGCCGGCGTGTTGGTGGTCGATGCCAGCGACCCGGACGTGCTCGACGGGATCGGTTTCATCGAGGAGCTGCTCACCGAGCGCCACCTGGCCCCGCCCAAGCTGCTGGTGGCCAACAAACGGGACCTGGAGGGCGCCGCTGAGAACATCGCTGCGCTCGAGGAGCTATACCGGGATCGCTACCGGTGCGTGGCGATCTCGGCGGGCACGGGGGAGAATCTGGACGGCTTCGCCCGCACGGTCTTCGACATGCTTGAGATCGTGCGCGTTTACACCAAGGCGCCGGGCAAGCGGGCGGACCTGACTTCACCCTTCATCGTGCGGCGCGGCCAGACGGTGCTGGACGCGGCCCGGCTGGTGCACAAGGACTTCGCCGAGAACCTCAAGTTCGCGCGTCTGTTCCACCTCTCCGGCGAGCACAACGGAGTGATGGTGGAGCGCTCGCGGGTGGTCGAGGACCAGGACATCCTGGAGTTTCACATTTAGGGAGACGGGCTCTCGACCGCACCCAGGATCACCCGCAGGTCCCGGGTGGCGGAATTGAGGGCGCGTTCGACCTGGGCGAAAGCAGACTGCTCCACGAAGCCGAGGGTGAAGACGGCCGGCGCGGCGGTCATGTAGCGGCCGCAGCAGCGGTACTGGCGGCCGAAGCCGAACACCGTCATATTGCCTTCCATGGGCCAGTACTGGTCCAGGGCGGCGTCGTTCTGGTGGTTGACCAGGTAGAGCACCCGGCGCGACTTCTCGTTGGCGAAGTACAGCCACTCGGGGGCTGGCAGAGGCTCGGCCCAGGCAGTGGCCAGGGGACGGCGCTCACCGTTCGATAGCGCCAGGTAGCCGTGCTCCAGGTCGAGCTTGCCGTGCGGCGTGCCTTCGTAGAGGAACCAGTACGGCTCGGCGGCGCGCAGCAGGGTCATGCGGGCGTGGCCGGGGAAGATGTCCCAGCGGAGGGCCGCCTGCCCGTCGCCGCGCTCGGAGAGGATGCTGGTGCGCAAGGGACCCTGGCCGAGGATGCGGCTGGCGCAGCCGCGCTCGCCGCTGTAGCCGGGATGGCCCCAAACACCAAGGTTGGGGATCCCCCGGAACTCACCGGCGGAGCGCCCGCCGGGGCGGTAGCCGATCCACTCAGTGCCTTCGCGGTCCTTGAGGCCGGCGAAGCCGCCGCCTTCCTTGTGGTAGAGGTAGACTCCGCCCGGGGTCGTTATGCGGTAGCTGGGCTGCCCCTCGTAGGGGACATCGTCCTCGAGGGCGAGTGCTGGCGGAGGCGAGGCCTGGGGGACGCGCGCACGGCTCGTGTTGAAGTACAGGTGGAAGCGGCGTGTCGCGGCGGGCGGGGTGGGCCCCTTCAACAGCAAGACCAGCGTGGCGGGCGGGTCGAACTGGAACGGGACCGCAGCGTCCACGACGTTGCCCTTCGAGTCCGCCTCGACAAGGCGCAGGGACTGGGCTTCGCGGGGCAGTTTCAGGTCCACCTCGACCGGGCGGTCGCTGCGCTCGAAGCCGGCGGCATCCACCTGGATAGGAAGCCGGCGCTCGAAAGCGGGGTTCCACCAGGACGCGGCGGCCAGGACCAGAAGCAGAGCCAGCATGGGGCCAAGCTAGCACCGGGGTTTTGATATGTCAAGATGCTGGGCCCGGCAGTTGACATATCAGCACGCCTGCCGCATGATGGTAGCCGGGCCGGACCCCTGGCGGCCGTGATGGTCCGCCCCAGGAGTACCCCGAGTGCCTGATCTCGATACCGAGCTGCTCAAGAGCATACACCGCACCATGCTGCGCATCCGGCGCTTCGAGGAGGGCGCTGTCGGGCTGTTCATGGTGGGCGCGGAAATCGCTGCCCAGGTCATGGAGCGGGCGCTGTACCATCTGGAGAAGCCCATCCAGCGGGTGTGCGGGCGCAATGTCGCGGCGCCCTTCGCGCCGGTGATGGAGAATTTCGTGATTCCGGGAGCGGTGGATGTGGCCAAAGCGGTGAAGGAGCTGCTATGAGCGAGCCGGCCAGGATCGTGATGCCGCGCTTGGGTCAGACCATGACCGAAGGAGTAGTAACGCGCTGGCTGCGCCAGGCAGGCGACCGGGTGCGCAAGGGCGAGCCAGTGGCGGAGATCGAGACGGACAAAGCGATCCTGGAACTGGAAGCGCCCGCGGACGGCATGCTCCTCGAGCTTCTGGCCGCGGAGGGCGAGGCTGTCCCGGTGGGGGAGGCGGTGGCGCTGGTGTCGGAGGAGGGGGCGTCAGGATGAAGCAGAAGCTGAACGTAGGTTTGATCGGTCACAAGTTCATGGGGAAAGCGCACAGTCACGCGCTGCGGGACATCTCCATGTTTTTCGAACTGGACTGCGAGCCGGTGATGCACACCCTGTGCGGCCTCGGCGATGACCTCGCGGCCACGGCCGCGCGCTACGGCTGGCAGCGGCACGCGGACTCCTGGGAAGCGGTGATCAATGACCCGGAGATCCACGTGGTGGACGTGTGCACGCCTGGCGACACGCACTGCCGGATCGTGGTTGCCGCGGCGCAGGCGGGCAAGCACGTGCTATGCGAAAAGCCGCTGGCGCTCAACGCCGCCGAGGCGCTCGAGATGTACCGCGCCGCCCAGGCGGCCGGCGTGCGCCACCTGGTGAACTTCAACTACCGCCGCGTCCCCGCTGTGAACCTGGCCAGGGCGCTGATCGAAGAGGGCCGGCTGGGGACCATCTACCATTTCCGCGCGCTGTACCAGCAGGACTGGCCGCTGGATCCGGAGTTCCCCTACCTGTGGCGCTTCGACCAGACGGTGGCGGGCGCCGGCTCGATGGCCGACAAAGGTTCCCACATCGTGGACCTGGCGCGCTACCTGGTGGGCGAGATCGACGAGGTGGCGGCGGCCAACGAGATCTTCGTCAAGCACCGTCCCCTCTCGGAACAGCCGGGTGCCCGCAAGGAAGTCACCACCGACGACGCGGCAGTGTTTCTGGCGCGCTTCACCGGCGGGGCCATGGGGCTGTTTCTCACCTCGCGCATGAGCGCGGGTCACAAGAACTGCCTCACCTTCGAGGTCAACGGCTCGCAGGGCAGCCTGAGCTTCAACCTGGAGCGGATGAACGAGTTGGAAGTCTGCTTCCGCGGCGAGCGGCCCGAGGGCTTCCGCACGGTGATGGTCACCGACGCCGCCGAGCACCGCTACATCAAGAACTGGTGGCCGCCGGGTCACGTGCTGGGGTGGGAGCACACCTTCGTGCATCAGTACTACGAGCTGTTCCAGGCGATCACGGGCGGCTACCAGCCCGCGCCCAGCTTCCTGGACGGATTGCGCAATCAGGAAGTGCTGGACGCCATCGAAGTGGCGGCGCGGGAGAAGCGCTGGGTGACGGTGACCCGCTCCGAGGCGGCCGCATGAAAACGATGCGGGCATTGACGAAGACCCGCCCGGGAGCCGGCAACGTCGAGCTGGTCGAGATCCCGGAGCCGGAGTGCCCCCCGGACCGGGTGAAGGTCGAGGTGGCCTTCGGCGGGGTATGCGGCACGGATATACACGTCTACTACGACCGCTTCCCCAGCTATCCGCCGGTGATCCTGGGGCACGAGTTTTCGGGCGTCGTGGTGGAGGCGGGTGAGCAGGTCCAGCGCGTGAAACCGGGCGAGCGGGTGACGGTGCTGGGGTCAACCGCCATCACCTGCGGGACCTGCGAGTACTGCCAGAGCGGCGACTATATGTTCTGCGGCGCGCGCCGCGGCATGGGGCACGGAACCCACGGCTGCTTCACGCGCTACGTGGTGGTGCGTGAGGACCAGATCTACAAGTTGCCGGAGGCGGTGTCACTCGAGGAAGGCGCGCTCTCGGAGCCGTTCGCCAGCGCGGTGCAGGCGGTCGAGGAGGTGGACCGGTTCCGGACCGGCGACATGGTGCTGCTGTCCGGCCCGGGGCCGATCGGGCTGGCGTGCCTGTTGCTGCTGGCCCGCCGCACGAAGGTGATCGTGGCGGGCACGGAGCACGACGGAGTGCGGCTGAAGCTGGCGCGCGAGCTGGGCGCGGACCGGACCGTGGACGTGAGCCGGGAGCCGCTGGGCGAGGTGGTCGAACAGGAAACCGGCGGGCGCGGCGTGGATGTGGCCATCGAGGCCGCGGGCGCGCCCGAGTCGGTGCTGGCCTGCCTGCGGGCGGTGCGGCGCATGGGCCGCTACCTGCACCTCGGTATCCTGGGGCGTGAGGTTTCCGTGCCCTTCGACACGCTGCTCTACAAGCAGGTGCAGGTGCGATTCTCGGTGGGGCACTCCCTTAAGACCTGGCGACGGGCGATGCGGATACTGGAGCAGCGCAAGCTCGATTTGCAGCCCCTCATCACCCACATTCTGCCGCTAAGCCGCTGGCGGGAGGCGTTTCAGCTTTGCGAGAACAAGCAGGGCGTAAAGGTGCTGCTCAAGTACGAGGAGATGTGAGGACTGGGGACAGGCTACGCTGTCCCCCCGTGGACAGCGCGGCTTGTCCCCAGTCTATGGAGGTGCGAGCATGAGGCTTGCAGAAAAAACGGTGCTCGTGACGGGCGCCAGCAAGGGCATAGGGCACGCCATCGCCATCGGGTGCGCGCGGGAAGGCGCGGACGTGTTCCTGAACTACAACACCGACCGCGCGGGGGCGGAGCAGGCCGCCGAGGCCGTCCGCGGGATGGGGCGCGGGGCCTGGCTGATCGAGGGCGATATCCGCAAGCCCGCCGACATCTTCCGCATGTTCGAGGCCGCGCGGCGCGAGGTTCCCGCCCTGCACGCGCTGATCAACAATGCCGGCATCACCGGCTGGACGCCGCTGTTTGAGATCACCGTCGAGAAGTGGGACATGGTGATCGAGACCAACCTGCGGGGTACCTTCTTCTGCTCGCTCGAGGCGGCGCGCTGGATGAAGGCGACCGGCGGCGGCAGCATCGTGAACGTCTCGACCAACTGCGCCGAGCTGGGCGTGAAGAACCTGGTGGCGTACGCCTCTTCGAAGGGCGGCATACACGCCATGACGCGGCAGTTGGCGGTCGAGCTGGCGCCCCACAAGATCCGGGTGAACACTTTCGCGCCCGGGCCTACGCGCGTGGCGCGCAACCTGGCCGATGATCCGGACTACGACAACACCTGGGGCGCCATGGTGCCCTTGCAGCGCACGGCCGCCGCCGAGGAGATGATCGGCCCGGCCGTCTTTCTGGCCTCGGAGGACTCCAGCTACATGACCGGCCAGCTCTTCTTTGTGGACGGCGGCTGGACCGTGGCGGGCAAGATCCCTGAGGCATACCTGGAGCTGGCCGCCTCCAAACACCGCTAACCACATCGCAGATGGCCTATCGGACGGTATCCGAGGATGACACGGTGGGGCGGCTCCCCCGAGCCGCAAGCCGACCCCCCGGTCGGCTTTGGCCGGGCCGGGGGGCCCGGCGCGGTCCAGGGGGACCGCCCCACTGGCAATCTCCTCGGGGCACGCATGGCAGACATGTTTGAACCAGCCAGATTGCGCGCCCTGGCCCGGGACATGCGCTGCGACATCATCCGTATGATCACCGCCGCCGGCTCGGGGCATCCCGGCGGGTCGCTCTCGGCGGTCGAAGTGATCGCCTACCTCTACTTCCACCGTATGAGGGTGGACCCGGAGCGGCCGGGTTGGGAAGACCGCGACCGCTTCGTGCTCTCGAAGGGTCACTGCGGCCCGGCGCTGTACGCCGCGCTGGCGCGGCGGGGCTACTTCCCGCACGAGACACTGTGGACGCTGCGCGACCTCGCCAGCCCCTTGCAGGGCCATCCGGACATGCGCAAGACGCCGGGCGTGGATATGACCACCGGCTCGCTGGGCCAGGGCTTTTCAGCGGCGGTGGGCATGGCCATCGGCGGCAAAGTGCAGCGGAAGGACTTCCGCGTCTACGCGATGCTGGGAGACGGCGAGATCCAGGCGGGCGTGGTGTGGGAGGCCGCCCTGGCCGCGGCGCACTACGGGCTGGACAACCTGACCGCCATCGTGGACAACAACCGGCTACAGACGGACGGGGAGACCGCCTCGATCATCACCGTCGAGCCGGTCGAGGAGAAGTTCCGGGCCTTCGGCTGGGAGACGGTGCGCATCGACGGGCACGATTTCTCGCGCATCCACGAGGCCTTTGAGACGATCACCCGCGCCGGGCGGCCGGGCGTGATCGTGGCCGATACGGTGAAGGGCAAGGGCGTCGCGGAGATGGAGAACAACCACGTCTGGCACGCGGGCGCCCCATCAGAGGAGCAGGCACGGAGATACCTGGCGGAACTCGAGGAGGTCGCGTGATGGAAGCGCAGCCTCTGCGGGTGGTCTACGGAAAGACGCTGGTGGAACTGGGCGAGCGCAACCCGCGCGTGGTGGTCTTCGAGGCGGACGTGGCCAAGTCCACCAACACGTACCGGTTCAAGCAGCGCTTCCCGGAGCGGTTTTTTCAGGCCGGGGTGGCGGAGCTGAACATGGTGTGCATGGCGGCGGGCGCGGCCGCCACCGGGCTGATCCCCTTCGCCAGCACCTTCGCCGTGTTCGCCAGCATGCGGGCCTGCGAAGGCATACGCACCTCGATCTGCTACCCCAAGCTCAACGTGAAGATCGTAGCGGCGAACGCGGGGGTCGAGAACCACGGCGACGGCGTCACCCACCAGGGCATCGAGGATATGGCCATCATGCGCGCGCTGCCCAACATGACGGTGGTCTCACCCTCCGATCCGGTGACCACGCGGCTGGCCACGCTGGCCCTGGCGGAGCACGAAGGGCCGTGCTACATGCGCGTGGGCCGCTGTGACAGGCGCGTGCTCTATCCGGAGAACGTCGAGTTCCGGCTGGGGAGGATGATCCCGCTGCGCCAGGGCAACGACGTAGCCATCATCGCCACGGGCAACATGGTCGAGCCGGCGCTCGAAGCGGCGGCGGCGCTCGCGCGGGAAGGAGTGCGGGCGCGGGTACTGGAT
>VFZS01000050.1 GCA_016871095.1 Acidobacteriota bacterium | reverse complement strand
CGCCGTCGCCGGGGGCCACGCAGGCGAGATCCTCACCACGCTGGAGCAAGCCGGGTTCCGCATCCGTGCGTTGCGCATGTTGCACCTGACCAAGGCCCAGGCCGAAGGCTTCTACGCCGTCCACCGGGAGAAGCCGTTCTTCCCCGCCCTGATTGAGTTCATGACGGAAGGGCCCGTCATCGTCATGGCCCTGGAGCGCGAGGACGCCATCCAGAAGCTGCGCGAGATCATGGGCGCCACCAACCCGGCCAACGCTGCTGAGGGCACCATCCGCCGGCGCTTCGGCACGGCCATCACCCGCAACGCCATCCACGGCTCCGACGCCCCCGAAACCGCCCGCTTCGAGCTGGGCTACTTCTTCCGCGCCCTGGATCTGGTCTGACGCGCGGGGCGTATACTGGTAGTTGGAGCCTGCCGGATGGGTAGTCGCTCCGTGGACGCCGTGCTGGCCAAGCTTGTGGGACAGGCCTTGAGCCTGTCGCGAGGCAGGCGGAACCGCCTGCCCCACGCGGCAGGATAGGGCAGGTAGGATTGCCCAGCACGGCGCCCACGGGGAGGAAAGTCCGGTCTCCACAGGGCAGCGTGCCGGCTAACGGCCGGGGGGATCCGCTCAAAGCGGGTTTCACGGAAAGTGCCACAGAAAACATACCGCCCGTTCGCGGGTAAGGGTGAAAAGGTGCGGTAAGAGCGCACCGCGGCCGGAGTGATCCGGCTGGCAGGGCAAACCCCACGTGGAGCAAGACCAAATAGGGGAGGAGGAGTGGCCCGCTCCGCTTGACTTCCGGGTAGGTCGCTAGAGCCGTCCAGCAATGGCCGGCCCAGAGGAATGACTACCGCCCGCAAGGGTACAGAAACCGGCTTACAGCCCGGCAGGCTTCCGTTGTCCAGAGCCCCCCGCGCGGGCGTGCTAGGATGGAGCAAGGAACTCGGGCGATGTCCTTCCTGGAAAACAAGTTCGAGCCGAATGTGGTGGTCACCTCGGTGGACTATGTCTTCAACTGGGCCCGGCAGTCCTCGCTATGGCCCATGACCTTCGGGCTGGCCTGCTGCGCCATCGAGATGATCTGCTCGTCCACCTCCCGCTTCGATATCGCCCGCTTCGGCGCCGAAGTCTTCCGGCCCAGCCCTCGCCAGGCCGACCTGATGATCGTCGCCGGGACCGTGTCGCTGAAGATGGCGCCGGTGCTCAAGCGCCTCTACGACCAGATGCCGGAGCCTAAGTGGGTGCTCTCCATGGGCGCCTGTTCCAGCGTCGGCGGGCCGTTCAACACCTACGCCGTCCTCCAGGGCGTGGACAAGATCGTCCCCGTGGATGTGTACGTCACCGGGTGCCCGCCCCGTCCCGAGAACCTTTTCTACGGGCTGCTCAAGCTCCAGGAGAAAATCGACGGCATGCGCACCCTGGCGCGGCGTCCCACCGAGGTGCGGCTGGAAGAGTCGATGCTGGAGGATTTCAAGCGGCGCGTCAAGACCGCCTGAGGGGCCCCCACTCGCCCGGTATGGCGACCTTCCACCAGGATTCACGCCGAGTCTACCGCGTCCGCGAGCTCGATCACCTGGACTGGCTCGAGCATGGCTTCGGCACGCGGGCCGCGGGCGAGTGGGTGGACAGCGGCGTGGTGAGCCTCCGCCAGGTCCACTCGGCGGTCTGCCACCGGGTGGCGGAAGTACCCCCGCGTCCCCCCACTGGCGATGCCCTCCTCAGTTCCACTCCCGGGCTGCTGCTGGCCGTCCGGACTGCCGACTGCCTGCCGATCCTGATCGTGGATGAGCGGCTTCGGGCCGTGGCCGCGGTCCACGCCGGTTGGCGTGGCTCCGCTGAGGCAGTGAGTTCGAGGGCGGTGCAAGCCATGGCGGAGGAGTTTGGCAGCCGGCCGGAAGATCTACACGTGACACTCGGGCCGGGCATCTGCGGCGGATGCTACGAGGTGGGGGCGGAGGTGGCCCGCCGTTTCGCCGCCTGGATACCCCAGTTGGCCGAGGTGGCGGGCCCGGTGCGCCTGGATCTGGCAGAGGTCAACCGGCTGCAACTCGTAGAGGCGGGCGTAGCCCCGTCCAGGATCTATCAGGGTGCTTTCTGCACCTGCTGTGGAGGCGCGGAGTTCTGCTCTTACCGCCGGGAGCGGTCAGGCGCGGGCAGAATGCTGTCGGTAGTCGGTATCACGCGGCGGTAACCAGCAGATCTTCAAAGACCTCTTCATCCGTGGCCTGGTGACGGTCAAAGGCTTCCTGGCAGCGAATGCACATGGACGCCCAGGGTACCGCCGCCAGCCGCTTCGGGCTGATCGGCTCGTCGCAGTGAGCGCAGACCCCGTAGTTGCCCTCGTCGATGCGGCGAATGGCCGCACGCACGTTGCGCAGCAGTCTGGATTCCCGGTCCAGGTTGCGAATCGCCAGCTCGCGCTCGGCGGCGCGCTGGACTTCGTCGATGGCGTCAGCACTCTTCTCGATGGCAATGTCGTCGCGGCGGCGCAACACGGAGGACAACTCGGCCTGCTTGGCTTCCAGCGTTTGCCGCGATCTGTTCAACTCATTTCGGTTCATGGCAAACCCCTCCTCGTTCTAAACGGGCAGCCCTGCCCACTGGCCACCGCCTCGGGTAGCTCCCAGATCCCACAAGGAGTAGACGGAATACCGCATCGCAGGTTACAGATAATCGCAGTCTCCTACGCTAAGATTCTGCTTCCTCTCCCACCAGCCGCGCCCAAACTGCCCGGCTGGATCAGCTACCCATTGGATGCTCATCGGCAACATCTCTAATTGACGCCTCAGAGCAATTTTTGTTCCAACTGCGTGTCGGTTTTTCCAGCTCCGGCTCTCACCTTAGATGCCAACCCCGCCCAAGGGTTTCAACTGGCTTCTGGCGCCCACACGGACCAGCCTGCGCGGTTGGCTTCCGGGCTGTCCCCGCCCTAGAGCGCCCCTTCTATCGGCTGGCCTCCGGCGGAACCTCATATTCAAGTGTCGGAAAACCGTCACGGCGACAAGAACTTGCGCCTACCTGACCCGAAAGGTGCCAAACACTAGGCCCAGGGAGCGAGTTTCGCCAGGCGGAGTGAAAATGCGGTCGAGTTCCAGCCGGACCGTGAGGGTCGGCCTGCCCACGAGCGCCTCAGGCAGTGGGAACCCCAGTTGAAAGGGGGCATCGCCCTGACGCAGCTCGGCTTGGCCCAGCGACTGGCCATCCACGCTCACAATGAGTCGGGCCGGACCCTGGGCCAGCAGCCCCGCCGGGCAGTATCCTTCGAGCCAGAGGCGCTGTCCCCGGCTGACGGGGCCGCCCACCTGCACGGTCGCCGCCCGCGGCATCCAGCGGTGTCCGCCCTCGATTCCCGACCACCCCCCTCCGAGTTGCCCGCCGTACAGGGGGTTGCCCACCAGGACGCGGCGGGGCTCCTCGGCAGTCCACAACCGCTGTGCCAGTTCCCGGTAGAGTGTGGTGGCATTGCGCAGCCGGGCTCCACCCGCCTGGTAGACGACGATCTCGTCTTCATCCAGGGCCCGCAGGGCGAGCTTGCCGGGCAGCACGTAGTCGGTGATGTCCCCAAACTCCGGTCGCGGCTGGAGGAGGGCCTCCGAGTCAGGCCCCAGGTAGACCTGCTGGGCGCCGAACAGCCGGAACGGTTGGTCGAATACCCCGGCCCAGAACAGGTCGTCCCACACGCCTACCAGCACGATCGGCTTTCCACGATGGAGCTGATGCGCACGCGCCACGCCCAGCACCAGCTTGCGTACCTCGCGAGAGCGCTCGAAGCGCCACCGCGTCCAAGCGCGGGCTTGGGGAACGGAGCTTGCCAGGTAGATGCAGGCCAATGCCAGCGCCACGGCTCTCCAAGCCCAGCCCCCACGCCAGGCCTCCGCCAGCGCCCAGCCTCCCAGCAGCGCCAGACCCGCCAGGGGCACGGTCAAGTAGTAGTCCGAGACGTGTTCCCGGAGGGGCAACACTGGTCCAATGACAATCACGAACCAAGCCAGGGGAAACACCGCCACCCACCGCCGCTGCCTCAGCTTCCAGGCCGTGAAACCCAGCAGGGCGCCGCTGAGCAGCGCCGTGGCGATGGGCACTGACCAGCCGGGGAACAGCCGCCCTTTCTCCAACAGCGCCGGACCCAGCGCCCACTCCCAATACCTCCACAGTGTGGCCGGCAGGCGGCCGTCGAGGTACACCCCGTAAGTCCCCGTGGCGGCCGCCGGCGCCAGGTGCTGGTGCAGCCACAGGTAGGCCGCGGACGGCACGAACATGGGAAGCACCTTGCGGAAGTGCGCGGGGGCCGCCGCCAGAGTGTAGACCGCGGCCAGCGCCGGGTACACCACGTTGATCTCCAGCGCGCCGAACCCCAGCAGGAAAACGATCCACTGCCCGATCAGGTAGCGGCGCCGCCCGGTCTCCACATGCCGCACCAGCAGCGCCAGGGCCGCCAGCAGGAAGAAGCCGCACATCACCTGGTTGTAGGCCGACGTCCAGGCCATGGGCGTGGCCAGCGCGGCGTGCGCGGTCCAGAGAATACCTGCCGCCACGCCGGCCAACTGCGAGCCGGTCAGCCGGCGAGCGAGCCAATTCAACAGGGTGAGACTTCCCAGTTGCGTCAGAAAGACCCAGATCCGGAAGGGCAGGGCATCGACCCCGAACAGGGCCGAGAAACCCGTGAAGAAGGCCCGCTCGCTCCACGGCCGGATGGTGCCCTGGGCCATGGGGGCGAACAGGGCGGCCCACCAATCCTTCGGGCTGTGGATCTCCAGCCGCAGGTGCAGCCAGGCGAAGTCATCCTGGTAGAACCAGGTCTTCAGGCCCAGCCAGTACAGCCACAGGCAAAACAGTGGCGGCGCCAGCCAGCCGGCGGCGCGCCAGGCGCGGCTCATTTGGGTTCCAGGCCCACCGTGGTGACAATAATCCCCAACTGCCGCTCGTCGCCTCCCCCTGGGGCGAACGTCTGGTCCAGCATGAAGTCCACCGCGACTGAGCTGCCGCCCAGGGCGGCGGCCGGCACATCCTGCGCATAGACGTGTTCGCCGGGCTTGGAGTAGGTTTCCGGGGGCAGGGCGGTCGAGCCGGCGGTGGCCTTCAAAGTCACGCTCTTCAGCCGCTCGATGACCACGCCGGGGACCGAGAACTTGAGCTGAAGACGGGCCCCGAGCTGCGCGGCGCGCGCGGGCGGGAGCAGCATGACCGAGAAACCGCCCGCGGTCCACCGCCAGGAGCCTTGCTCGATCTCGTGGAAACCTTTAAGCAACTGCGCCGCGGTGGCCGGGTCGGCCACGTGCACCACGCTGGCCAGCGCCGGCGGTTCTTCTTCGGTGACCTCCAGCCGCGCGCGCTCCTGCCGGCGGCAGCCGCCCGCCGCCAGCATCACGGTCAGCAGCAGGAGGAACAGGGAAAACGCTCTGATCAGTTTTCGCATTTCTCGACTTCGACCAGACAACTGTAGAAGGTGGCGCCGGCGCCCACGTCGGTGAGGCGGTCGGACGTCACCTGGTTGATATTGCGCCCCTCGGGCGAATGCTTGTTCCAGCGCACCGAGCGGGTGGCCACCACGCCGGGAGCGGTGACGGCCTCGAGGCGCGCCTCGAGCCGGCAACCGCCGCGCTGGTTGAACACCCGCACGGCATCGCCCGACCGGATGCCGCGCGGGGCTGCGTCCTCAGGCCGGATCCACACCAGCGAAGTCTCGGCATCCACTTCCGGCCGGTTGCCGAAGGTGGAGTTCAGCCCGGCGTCGCTCTTGAGCGAAATCAGCTCCAGCGGATAACCCGCGCGCAGAGCCTCATCGCCCCGCCGCGATTCCCTGGGCGGCTCGTAGGGCCGCACCGCGGTCTCCAGATCCAGCTTCCCCGACGGCGTTCCGAATCCCCCGTCCTGGAACGGCAGGAAAGGCTCTGGAAGACGCAGCCGGACGAAGCCTCGCTGCTCCAACTCATCGAGGGTGATCCCGCGCACGAAGGGATGACTGGAATCCAGCAGCGCCCGGATCATGTCGTGCTCGGAGTCCTCGAAGCAGGGCTCGGCGAAACCCAGCTTGCGCGCCAGCAGCCGGAACACCTCGACGTTGGACTTGGCTTCACCCTCCGGGGCCACTGCCGGGCGGGCCATTTGCAGGTAGTAGTGCCCGTAGGAGGTGTACAGATCGGTGTGTTCCAGGAAGGTCGTGGCGGGCAGCAGGATGTCGGCGTAGTCCGCCGTGTCGGTCTGGAGCTGCTCCAGCACCACAGTGAACAAATCCTCGCGCCCCAGCCCGGCCAGCACCCGGTTCTGGTCCGGGGCGATGGCGGCGGGGTTGGAATTGTAGACCACCAGGGCTTTCACCGGCGGGTCGTCAAGCTCGGTGAGAGCCCGGCCCAACTGCGTCATGTTGACCAGCCGCGCCTCGCGCCCCAGCGGCGAGGCCGCCTGCAAGTCGGGCCGCTCCAGCGCCTGCCGGTTCAGGTGGAACGCGCCGGAGGGGCTTAGCAGGAAGCCGCCGCCCCGCTGGCGCCACGCGCCGGTCAGCACAGGCAATAGCGCGATGGTCCGCACCGCCAGGCCTCCGCCCTCCGAGCGCTGCACACCATAGCCGGAGCGGATCACCGCGGGCCGCGTGCCGGCGTACTCCCGGGCCAGCCCGGCGATGTCTTCCGCGCTCAGGCCGGTCAGCTCCGCCGCGCGCGCGGGAGGGTAATCCCGCAGCAGCCGGCACAGGGCCTCGAACCCCGTGGTGTGGCGCGCCACGTAGTCCGCGTCGTACAGCTTCTCGGCCACCAGCACGTGCATCAGGCCCAGGGCCAGCGCCGCATCGCTGCCCGGATGAACGAAATAGTGCCGGTCGGCCGAGGCGCCCGTGCGGTTCTTGACCGGGTCGATGGTATAGAAGCGCGCGCCCCGCCGCCGCGCCTCGGCGATGAACGGCCACAAGTGGACGTTGCAGCCGCGGATGTTGACGCCCCAGGCCAGGATCAGCCGGGCGTCGCGGAACTGCTCGGGCTCCGTGCCGTAGCGGTAGCCGTAGGTATGGTTGAGGGCGGCCGTGCCCGCCGACGAGCAGATGGTGCGGTCCAGCCGGGAAGCGCCCAGCCGATAGAAGAAGCGCCGGTCCATGCCCGCGCCGTTCAACAGCCCCATCGTCCCGGCGTAGCTGTATGGCAGGATCGCCGCCGGGCCGTACCGGGCCGCGATCGCTTGCAGGCGCCCGGCAATCTCCTCGAGAGCCTCGTCCCAGGTGATGCGCGCGAAGCGGCCTTCCCCCTTGGAGCCGGTCCGCCGTTGGGGGAACAGCAGACGCTGCGGCGAGTACTGCCGCTCCAGGTAGCGCGCCACCTTGGCGCACAGGAAGCCCCGGGTGACGGGGTGGTCCGGGTGGCCCCGCAACTCGACGGCGCGGCCGTCTTCCACACTTACCAGGACGGCGCAGGTATCCGGGCAATCCAGCGGACACACCGAGGAGCGCACTACTGGCACTCCGCAATTATCCCATAGCGGCGCGGCTCCCCCGGCGGCCTCAGATGCCTTCCGTGTAGATGCCTTTGTGGATGGCGTAGAGCGCCAGCTCCAGCCGGTCCGCTACGCCCAGCTTGTCGAACACGTTGTGGAGGTGGTTCTTCACTGTCTGCTCGCTGATGAACATCCGCTCGGCGATTTCCTTGTTCTTGAAACCCTGCGCCACCAGGGTGACGATCTCCCGCTCCCTCTGGCTCAGTGGACTGCGCTCGCGAGCGCCCCGGTCCAGACCCGGCGGGGTGCGCGCCGGGGCCGCGAACTGCCGCATGACCGCCGCCGTGGTGTGGGAGTCCAGCCAGATCTCGCCGGCGTGGACCTTGCGGATGCTTTTGTAGAGCAGGTCCGTGGCGGTCTGCTTGAGCACTATGCCCGCGCAGCCGTGCTTCATGGCCTGCACAAACTCGTTCTTGTCCTCCGAGGCGGTCAGCACGATGACCCTGGTGCGCCCCGGGATGTGCTTGAGCCGTTGCAGCGCCGACAAGCCGTCCCGCACCGGCATGCGCAGGTCCAGCAGCAGGATGTCAGGCTCTTTCTCGCGCACCAGATCGAGAGTCTCCTCGCCGTCCTTGGCTTCGCCCACCACCTCGAAGTCCTTCTCCATCTCGAGCAGCTTGCGCAGGCCATCCCGGAAGATGGGGTGATCGTCGGCGATCAGGATTCGGATGGTACCGGGCGCCTCGGATCTAGTACCAGTCCTGGAACTTTCGTACTGGGACAATGCATCGTTTTCAATCATTTCCGTTGATCCCCATCCATCCGTGATTCTATAACCTTCCCCAGTACTGAGTCAATACCCCTAGACCTTACTTCAGGGTCCACGCCCTAGCGGAGTACGCCGGTCTCGCCACTCCGTCCCCTGCCGGAGTGCGGTTTCGGCTATAATCCGCCCATTGGAAGCACGGAAAGGAGATGATTCCCATGCGCAACTCAGAAAGCCCCTCTGGGCGTCGCGGTTTCCTCCAGCGAGTCGCGGCCTTGGCTGGTGTTTCCGCGGCGCCAGCCGTGGCCCAGGCGCAGCCGCAGGCGGCCGCCCGGGTCGATTTCCTGCCCGCCTACGCCCGGGCGCAGAACTACCGCTCGCTCAAGCAGTCCAGCCACGACCAGACCGGCGGCAACGCCGACCGCTGGCAGATCAAGCCCGGCGCCACTCAGCAGTTGTTCAACTCCGCCGGTCCCGGCGTCATCACCCACATCTGGTTCACCATCGCCGCGCCCTCCCGCATGCACTTGAAGGAACTGGTGCTGCGGGCCTACTGGGATGGCAATGCCAGGCCCAGCGTCGAGGCCCCGGTGGGCGATTTCTTCGGACTGAATCTGGGCGAGTATCAGATCTACCAGTCGGCCTACCTGGCGTGCTCGCCGGGGCGCTCGCTCAACTGCTACTTCGCCATGCCTTTTCGCCGGTCCGCCCGGATGACCGTCACCAACGAGGGCAAGCAGGACGTCGGCGCCTTCTATTCCAACATTGACTACCTCACCGTGCCGGCGCTGCCCGCCGACGCGCTCTACTTCCACGCCCAATACCGCCAGCAGACGCCCTGCGTGGCGCAAACGGCCTCCCGCCTGAATCCGGACGGGAAGGAGAACTACGTCTACGTGGAGACCCGCGGGCGGGGCAGCCTGATGGGCGTCACCCTGGGCGTGCTCATCAACGCCGACGGCTGGATGGGCGAGGGCGACGACATGATTTTCGTGGACGACGAGAGCCAGCCCGTCATCATCGGCACCGGTTCAGAGGATTATTTCCTGGGAAGCTGGAACTTCGGCGGACTGGCCGGAGCCACGCCCTTCGCGCACCACTACTACGGCGCGCCGGTGATCATCATGGCCGAGCGCACCGGCGGGCGCTACTGCTGCTACCGCTGGCACGGCGACAACCCGGTGACCTTCAACCGCTACCTGAGGCACACCATGGAGCACGGCCACGCCAACGACCGCGGCGACAACTTCTTCTCCGTGGCCTACTGGTACCAGAGCGAGCCGTACACGGATTTCCCCGCGCTGCCGCCGGTGGAGGCGCGCACGCCCCGCGTGAAGCTGGCGGGCGCGTAGCAGCCGGCGGTACAGCCTCCTGGAGGGCGGCCGCCGGCGCGGTAAGCACGCCGGATACCTGTAGACGTTAGAACCTTAAGACCAGCGCGAACTGCACCTCCCGGGGCTTGGGCGTGAAGGCCGTCGCCGTCACCACGCCGAAGGTGGCTGTGTTCAGCCCGCGGCCCGGCGTGTCGAAGGTCGGCGTGTTGGTCAGGTTGAACGCCTCGGCGCGGAACTGGAGCTGGCAGCGCTCCAGAAGGGTGAAGGTCTTGAACAACGACAGGTCGAGGTTGAACAGCCCGTCGCTGTGGACGTCGGGCAGCGTGCGCGAGACGTTTCCGTAAGTGAACGACGGGGGCAGGGAGAAAGCCTCCGTATTGAACCACCGGGCCATGGCCGGCTCGTCGAGCCTGGCCTTCACCCCGGCCACGGCGTTGGGGCGGTTGCCGCCGCCCGTTATGGGCGCCGACACAGCGATGGGCCGGCCGCTCTCCAGCGTGGTCAGCGCGTTGATCTGCCAGCCGCCCAACACCTGCTTCAGCGCCCCATTCGCCGGCTGGAAGGGAATCTCCCACAGCGTGGTGAGCACCAGCCGCTGCGGCATGTCCTGATAGCTCTTGGCGCGCTCGCCGCGCAGGTTGTTCCAGTTCTGAACAACGGTGCCGGCCACCGCCCCGGGCCGTCCGGTGGCCTGCAAGTTGTCGATGGCCTTCGACAACGTATACCCGAGCAGCACGGAGAAGCCCTGCGAGAAGCGTTTCTCCACCTTCACCGCCAGGGCGTGATAGATGGAGTTGCCCAGATAGCTGTTGCCGCCGCCGATGCTGGTGTACTGCGGGAAGGGCATCAGCAACTGCCGGCGCGTGATAGTGGCGGTGGAAAGGGAACCGGTCTTGAGAATGCCGAAAAAGGGATTCGGGACCGTCTCCACCAGGCGGCTGCCGTAGCTGGCCAGGTCCGCGTCGGAGGTGACATTGAGCGGCCGGCTGTTCAGGATCAGCCCCGTGCCGCGGTTGGCCACCCAGGCCGCCTCGAACAGCCAGTTGTTCCACGGCTCGTGCTGGAGCGTCAGGTTCCATTGCTGGCTGTAGCCGCGGTATACGTGGCGTATCTGGCCCCCGGCGGCCGAGCCCACCGCGGTCATGGCCCCCAGGCTGGTTCCGGTCGGCCGCTGCACCGGATTCTGGCTGGGGAACGGATCGGCGATGGTGTGGTAGGGCGTCAGGCCGCCGTCGATGGAAGCGGTCATCGGCGTGGTTACGGAGAAGCCGGCCCCGGTCGAGGTGCCGCCCGGACCGAAGGTGGGGATGTACACGATGCCGTAGCCGCCGCGAACCACCGTCTTCGGCTGGACCTGGTAGGCGAATCCGAAACGCGGTCCGAAGTCGTCCCAGCTTGGCGCGGTCAGTCCCCGCGGCCGGCCTTCGATGCCCGGGAAGACGTAGCCGCCCTTGAGCGTCAGCCCCGGGGCTTTCAGCGGCGAGTCGATGGACGGATCGAAGTTGGGGAAGACGTTGTAGCGGTCCCTAACCGGACCCTCGTATTCCCAGCGCAGGCCCAGATTCAGCGTCAGCCGGGGCGTCACCTTCCAGTCGTCCTGCAAGAACAGCGCCGTGTGGTTCATGCTGACCGTGGTGTCGGTGGTGTAGCCGACGCTGCCGCTAGTAGGTGTGCCCAGCAGGAAGGTGGCCACGCCGTAGCCGCCCGTGGCGCTGGCCTGGAGCGGGTTGGGGCCTTGGGTGAAACTCCGGGTGAACCCGTAGCTGCCGGTCGAGAAAGAGGTGCCCCAGTCGCTGCGGCGGTAGGAGCGCTGTTCGACGCCGGTCTTGAAGGTGTGCTTGCCGGCGACCTTGGTGAGGGCCGCGCTGGCGGTGCCGCTGGCCGAGGGATTCCCCGTCGAATCGGGCCGGCCGAACGAGCTGGCGTCGGTGACCACGAACTGCGGGAAACCGTTCCCTTCGCGCCCGCGCTGGATGGAGCTGATGAAGCTGGAGGGGAAACCCAGCGAAGCCAGATCGAAGCCCGCGCCAGGCGCCATGGAGTGCTCGTTCTCGCGGTTCACACCGATCTTGGCGTCCAGCAGCAGCGTGGGCGTGATGGCGTCGGTGTACTGGAGGAAGGCGCTGGTCCGTGGAATGAAGATGTGGCGGCCGTCGGTGTCGGCGAGGTTGCCGAAGTAGTTGGGGAAGCCCCAGTCCAGCTTGTCGCGGGTGTAGCGCCCGGCCAGCCGCCGGCTGGAGGTCAGGTTGTAATCGAGGCGCACGCCCCAGGTGTCTTTGTCGATGGGCACGCCCGACAGGAGGAACAGGTTCTGCGCGCCGGTGAAGGGCAGCCCCGCCAGGTTCGGCTCGGGATAGTACTTGAGCGCCTCGCGCGCCACCCGGGCGATGCGGTTGTCGGGAATCCGGTTGGAGGCGAACGGATCGCGGAGGTAGGCGCTCGGGTTGTCCGGGTTCCGGCGCGTGGTCAGCGGGTCGAAAACCGTGATCAGGCTCCCGTTGGCCGCGCGCGTCTCGGAGAAATCCCCGGCGCGCTGCCGTGCGGTCGGCGAGGTGATGGTGGTCTGCTGCTCGCGCCGCTCCCGGAAGCCCTCGTAGTTGACGAAGAAGAACAGCTTGTCCCGGCGGAGAGGCCCGCCCAGCGTGCCTCCGAACTGATTCACCTTCACCGTCGGACGGGCCCGCCCGGCGCGGTTGGCGAAGAACTCGTTGGCGTTCAGCTTGTCGTTGCGCAGGTAGTCGAACAGGCTGCCGTGGAACTGGTTGCTGCCGGCTTTGCTGATCACGCTGATGATGCCCCCGCCGGTGCGCCCGAACTCCGCCGACATGGCGTTGGTCTGGACCTTGAACTCCTGCGTCGCATCCACGGTGAGGAACGACATGGCGCTGAAGTCGGTCATCTTCTCGTTGGCGATGCCGTCGATCATGAAACCGTTCGCCAGCGGCCCGCCGCCGGCGATGGTCACCTGGCCCATGCGCCAGGTGGACAGAAGCTGCCCGCCGAAGAAACCGATGCCGCGCACTGTGGGAATCAGGTTCGCCAGGCCCATGGGATTGCGCCCGTTCAGCGGCAGATCCTCCACCTTGCGCTGATCCATCACCGTGCCCAGCGACGAGGTATTCGGTTCCAGCAGCGGAGTGCCGCCCCGGACCTCGATGGTCTCCGTGACCTGACCCACCTCAAGCGTGACCGGCACGGCCAGCGAGCGGTCCACTTCCACCGCGATGCCGTCGCGCCGGAACGTCTTGAAGCCCGCGCCGGTGGCCTCGATGCGATAAGTCCCCGAGGGCAGCAGCAGGAAGCGGAAATTCCCGGCGCCGTCGGTGGAGGTTCGCTGCGTGACGCCCGTGCCGGTGTTGGTCAGCCGCACTTCCGTGCCCACCACCACCGCGCCTGAGGGATCGCGCACCACGCCCGTCACGGACCCGGTGATCGACTGCGCCCATACGGCCGCGCTCCACAGGCAAGCGCCCAGCAGAAGCGAAAGAGTACTCCTGAACATAACCCACGCTCCTTTCCGATTTCGACACGTCCCTCCGGAACCCATCAGTCCTCCTCTGGAGGGCACAGGCACTGTCTTCGCGCGAACTCCTCGAAGACTTTCTGATTGTGGTCCTTCTCCACGCCCGGGACGTTGGGCGAGACGAAGGTATGCGGCTTGACGCCTTGGGCCATCAGCCGCGCGCCCGTCTCGGCGACCAGCGACATGGCGACGAAAACGGCGGCCATGGTGGAACCGGCGGCGACCTTTTCCGGCATGCCGATGTCCACCTGGGAATCCTCCGGCTCGACGCAGTTGTCGATGGCGATCGAGGCGAAATCCGACAGCACTTTGCCGCTGGAATGGGCCGGCCGGGCGGCTTTCACATTGGCGTGGGAGGAAACCGTGATTACGGTGAGCCCTTTCTGCCCGGCGATCATCGCCACCTCTACCGGCACGGCGTTCAAGCCGCCGTGCGAGAACACCAGCATGCAGTCGCCCCGGCTGAGCGGATAGCTCCTCAGGAAGACCTCCGCGTAACCCTCCCGCCGCTCCAGCCAGAGCAGCTCGCGGGCGCCGCCCGGCCCCACCACGTTGGTCCACATCAACCGCGGATCGTAGAGCGGAACGAATCCGACGAAACTGCCGTAGCGGGGAAAGATGTCCAGAACCGGGATCACCGAATGGCCGCTTCCGAACAGGTAAACCCGCCCCCCAGAGGCGATGGTCTCGGCCATGGCCTCGCTGGCGCGCTCCAGAGCGCCCTGCTGGGAGGAGTGGATCCGCCCCAGCAGCCCGCTGATCTTCTCGTAGTACTTGATTGCAGACATAGGTCTCCTAGTGGAATGCCGTCTCGCCCTCCAGCGCCAGCCTGGCCGCGCCCAGCAAGCCGGCGCGCTCTTCCAGCGCCGACAACTCGATGCGCGCCTGGCGCGCCGAGCGCGGCTGCGCCCAGCGCGGAACCGCGCGGCGGACCGGATCGAGGAACAAGTCCCCCGCCTGCATCAACCCGCCTCCCAGCACCACCATTTCCGGGTTCAGCACGCTGATCAGGTTGGCGATGCCCATCGCCAGGTAGCCTGCGGCGTGCTCAATCGCCGCCAGCGCGGTCGGCTCTCCGCGCCGCGCCGCCTCGACCACGCTCTCGGCCGACGCCTGGCCGGTGCGCCGGGCCAGCGACGGCCCCGCCGCCTCGGCCTCCCAGCAGCCGACGCGCTGGTAGATCTCCTGGTAGCCGGGATTCAACGCCATCCATCCCACCGCCCCGGCAATGTCGCCAGCGCCGCGTATCAGCCTGCCGCCCGAGAGGATCCCCGCGCCGATTCCCGTTCCAACCGCCACGAAGATCACATCCTTCAAACCTCGCGCCACGCCCAGCCACTGTTCGCCGAGCACGTATCCCGCGCGATCGCTGTCGATGCATACCGGCACCGGCAGCCGCACGGCCAGCTCCGCGGCCAGGGGCACGTCGCGATCGCCCCACAGATTCGGCGTCCAGGCCGTGCCTTCCCGCGGGTTGTATATGCCGGGCACGATCACGCCCGCGGCATCAATGCCGCTCCAGGTGAGGCCCGCCGCCTCTACGCACCACCCCGTAACTTCCACGATCTGGCCGATCGTGTCCGCGGGGCTGCTTCCGGCCACGGCTACTTTTCGGCTGGCCAGAACCTGTCCCATCCCATCGACTATCGCGGAAGCCAGCTTGGTGCCGCCCAGATCCAGCGCGACCGCCACCCCGCTGCCGCCGGCTTCTCTCATCGCATCAGCGCCTCCTGGCTGTGCCCGAATCAGGAATCCAGGCCCGCCACCGCCGGCGCCCGCTCGTTGGGATCCTTCATGAGCGTCACTGCATACCTGCACCCAGCCAGCGAGCCGCGCATCACCGCCAGGCTGCGGTAATGGTCGTGGTAGCGGATCAGCCCGGTCTCGCCCCGCCACATGGGAAACACCTCGCAGGCTTTCACCCAGACGTCATAGACCGGCGTGATGTCCA
>VFZS01000049.1 GCA_016871095.1 Acidobacteriota bacterium | reverse complement strand
AGTGTAAACGCCGCCCTCGTACCGAACCTTGGGCGTGTCCAGACACTTCACCTCCACCCTAACGTTCACGCCCCGGTAGTCAAAGCGATAATCGCACTTCTGCTTCCGGTCGTGGGAGCGCGGACGCACCAAGTTCGTGATGCCGGGGCGAAGAAGCCACATCTTCTTCAGCTTGTACTCGGCTACGAAGCCGAACATCAAGCCGCGCATGCTGGGGTTCTCAGCGACGATCTCGGAAAGCTCCTCTGCCGTGATGCCCCAGCCAAGCAAGAGATCGGAAACGGGAGGCCCGCTCATCAGTACCAAAGGCTACCACAGATGGGGCCTGCCTGAGAGCCCCTCGTGCCCCTAGAGGTTTCGCGGTAGCGTACGCCAGGTGCAATAGCAGCCACCTGAGAACCTCGGCGGAAGGCATCGCGTCCAACCCCGACAACTGATTCGAGCTCTTGGCTCACCGACTCCACGCAGTTGATCTTGCTGATAACGCACACCTTAGCCTTGCACCAGTGGTCGGATTGGCTGCTGCGGGATGCACTTGGACGTACCGGTCTACCAAGACGCTTGACAGACCTAGCTCTTGTCCGCTAACATGCAAATAGAGGGAAACGCCAATGCGTGACATACGTTCTGACTTGGGTGAGCGCCTCAAGGAGATTGAGGCAGAACGGGGGCGTCTGTCGCAGCGACTGGACGATCTAGTTTCGACCGAACAGGCTGTTCGAGCGCTGCTGGCAGAGGAGGAGGCGCGATGGGCGAGGATGCAGCCTTCCCTGTTCTCAGTCCAGTCCAAAGCGACAAACGGCAGCAAGGCTCGCACTGAAGTAGCTCGGTTCTTGTTGGACGCACTCGCTGATGGGGGGCCGAAAACCATAAGAACGCTGAAAGAGTCTGCCCTGAGAATTGGGGTCGCCTTCGGGAGCAAGAGTCCCGGCCGCGTAATTCACTTTGCGCTACTTGGGATGGCGCAAAACGGGTTGGTCGAGATGGTGAGCAAAGGCACCTGGAAGCTCAGAAGAGAGGAGGAATAAGCAGCTTCTGAAAGCAGTTGAGGGCCGTTGGTCAGAACGGCCCTCGCAATCTGAAGCCTGCGAACGACGAAGATGTTCGCCACCTTTGCGGTGGCCGGCTTCGTGGTTATTCTAGCACGCCCGCCACCAGCACATCAAGAGGTTTCAGCCCCGAAAGGCTGGAAGGGCGGGGAGCGCGATCACGGCGCGCTCCCCGACGGTGGCCCCGTGCCGAAGAGGTCGAACGGCGTACCCTTGCAAGGCTACGAGTCGTCGGTTCGAATCCGACCGGGGCCTCCGAATTCATTGTAGCTTGGCTGCTCTGGCCTTCGCCCACCGGGCCAAGACCGCCCTGCGTGCGCTCTCGCTACGCTCTTCTGCGCTCAGCCTGGCGGCCCTAGCGGGACCACCCTTCTTGCCGCCTTTTCTCCCGAGGGCGACGGCGGCGGGGTTTTTCTTCTTCCGGACCACATCTCCATTGTACGTGACCGCTCAGGAAGAAGTCAACACTTATCCCTTGACAATACGTGAGCGGTCACGTACACTGCGATTATGGAACGACTGGCCCTGACAGTAGTTGGCGCTACCGTCAGGGCCGTGATCCGCACAGCCGAAGCTGGGCGAACCCTCACCTCGATTATCCGGCTTCTGGCGGCGGATCTCAAGGAGATTCGCCATGACGTGCCACAACTGCCGGACCGAATGTAGGCGCTTCGGCAAGCGTAAGAACCACCAGCGCTATCAATGCATCCAGTGCCGCAAGGTGTTAACCGAGCCTCGGGACCACACGCTTGACGGCATGTACCTGCCCGTGGAGAAGGCCGAGGTGGTGCTCCGGCTTCTACTGGAGGGCAACAGCGTGTCGAGCGTCGAGCGGCTGACAGATGTTCACCACACCACGATTCTGAAGCTCTTGGTGCTGGCTGGTGACAAGGCCGAGCGACTCATGGGAGAGAAAATCCGCGATCTCCCCGTGAGGGACGTTCAGGCCGACGAGATCTGGTCGTTCATCGGGAAGAAGGAACGGAGGCGTCGGCCCGAGGATGATCCCAGCCTCGGCGACTGCTACACGTTCGTTGCCATCGAACGAGAAACGAAGCTCGCGCTCAACGTCACCGTTGGCCGGCAGGATCAGGCAACCACGGACATTTTCATCGAGGGCCTGCGCCTGGCTACCCGTGGGGACTTCCAGATCACCACAGATGGTTTTGCGCCTTACCGGACGGCTGTGCTGAATACGCTGGAGGATCGCGCGGACTTCGCCATGCTGATCAAAGCCTACCGGGCTCCTCCTGAAGGCGAGCGTACATACAGCCCTGCGGAAGTAGTCGCCACGGAGATCGTCCCAGTCCTGGGGCGTCCTGATCCGGAACGGATCTGCACTTCGCATGTTGAGCGCCAGAATCTCTCGATGCGCATAGGCATCCGCAGGTTCACCCGGCTGACGAACGCCTTCAGTAAGAAATTCCAGAACCATGCCGCCGCCGTCATGCTGTGGTTCGCCTTCTACAACCTCTGCCGAGTCCACAGGGCCCTGCGCTGCACGCCCGCCATCGCCGCCGGGATTGCGGATCACATCTTGACCGTGCGGGAACTGCTGGAGGGTGCGTAATTCGATAGCAACGACTCCTTCCGCGACCGCCACCACAGGATGACAATGGATGTGGTTACCTAGCATTCGCCGAGCGACAAGGAACGAGAACATGGCCAACCAAGACCGAAGGGCCTGTGATTTGGACCGCCTAGTCCGGCTGATGGAGCGATGCCAAGATGATACCCTTGAGGTACTCGGCTCTGGAGCTGCCGGGCGGCTCGGCAATTGGCAGCGATATGAAGACGACCTAGAGGCATTGGTCAACTTCATTCGTGAAAGACTGCTGCATACCCGGGAAAACGGCTATGCGCTTGAACAGAAGCATAGGTTGAGTTTGGAACGCATTGTTGTTCACGAATGCCCTGAACTCTTCTCGGTTGAAGACCGACAGATCGCAGAAGCAACGTTGGCTGGCATCCTTCAAGCGCGAGCCACCGGCACCTGCCGCCGATCAACCACCTTTTAGCGCACTACCCAACGGACCATCGCCTGCGCCTGCTTGCCGACCGGCATCTCAGGTTGCCGCGTCACCATGACACCACCGTCATGGGCTTACTCTGGCCCACGTGTACTTGTTCGGGTCGAAGCGGTACGCCTTCTTGCCGGGCACGTCAGGCTGATTCCTGTTGGGCAGCCAGCGCGCCAGCCCTTGTTTCACATGACTGTACTCCGCCCGGCCAGCCAGGTTGTGCCACTCCTTGGGGTCCTTCTGGTGGTCGTAGAGTTCCTCGGAGCCGTCCTCGTAACGGATGTACCGCCAGCGCTCTTCGCGGAGTGAGTGATTGCCAAGCCCCGCAGTGATCAGGGCGGGCCGAGCCCAGGACGCCGCGGGGTTCCTGAGCAGGGGCGCTAGACTCTGGCCGTCGAGCCCGGGCTTCCTGGGTAGCCCGCAGAGATCGACCAGGGTCGGGTAGAGATCCACCAGACTCACCGGCCGGGTGCAACGTGCTCCGGCTGTGGTCACCCCGGGCGCCGCGAAGATCAGCGGGACACGCGTGGATTCCTCCCAGAGAGTGAACTTGTGCCAGGCGCTCTTCTCGCCCAAGTGGTAGCCATGGTCGCTCCAGAGCACGACGACGGTGTTGTCCCTGTACGGACCCGTTTCCAGCGCGCGGAGCACGCGGCCCACCATCACGTCACTGAAGCTGATGCAGGCCAGGTAGGCCTGAACCGCCGCTTTCCATTTCCCCTTTTTCACCACCAGATTGTGCTCATCCGGAATCCTGACCTGTTGCAGGCGAAGCGCGGCTTTGGGGACATCGTCGAGATCGCTCTCCAGCGTCTCTGGCAGCCGGACACTGTCGAGCGGGTACATCTCGAAGTACTTGCGCGGCACATACCAGGACAGGTGCGGGCGGAACATTCCGACCCCGAGGAAGAAGGGCCTGTTCTGAGGGCGGGAGAGAAGGTCGCAGGCCCAGGAAGCTACCTTGTAGTCCGGAAAATCGGACTCTGGATTATCGACCGGCCCGAAGTCGAAGTTCTGGCGGTACCCGTTCACATCCGACATGGGGAAGCGGGGAGGCCTGACATCCAAAGTGGAGTTGTACCCGCCGCCCCAACCGTTTGGTTTGATCTCCTCGGCCCAGTGAAAGTAATCGTGCCACGCCTCCGGGTCGTTGAACCCCGGCTCGTGGTGAAACATCTTGCCCCCTCCGGCGACGTAGTAGCCGTTCTGCTTGAAGTACCGCGGCAGCGTCACCACCTCGGGTAGAGCCGGCTTCCACCACTGATTGTTCGTGTACACCCCGGTGCTGGAGGGCCGCAACCCGGTAAGGAGCGCGGTGCGTGACGGGTTGCAGACAGGCGCCGCGCAGTGCGCGTTGGTGAACAGCAGCCCGCGGGACGCAAGCCGGTCGAGGTTCGGAGTCTCTACCCCCGGGAAGCCGCCCAGGCAGCCGACCCAATCGCGCCAATCATCGACGCCCAGGAACAAGATATTCGGCCGCCGTGCGGCGGACTGCGCCGCCGCCGGGCTTCTTGCCGCCGCCGCCGCCAGGAACCGCCTTCTAGAGATCATCATCGCTTCTCGATTACCGCGGGCAGGGCCGCGCGCCACCCGTCCCGCAACGTCTTCTGGAGTTGTGCGAGCAGCCGGCGGTTCTCCGGGAGACCCGCCACATTGACGGTCTCAAAGGGATCCTTCTCGTGGTCGTAAAGCTCGATCGCGTTCTGAGGCTGGCCCGGGATCCGCCACTCGGTGTAGCGATAGCGTTCCGTCCGCACCGTGTGCCCCATGCCGTCACCCGCACGTTTGGGCGTAAAGGGCCTGGGGAATTGGCTGAACGCCGCCTTCTTCCAGCGCCGTGACGGCTCCGCCAGCAACGCCGCCATGCTCGAGCCTTCCAGTGCTGGCGGCGGCCCCAACCCGCACAGCTCGCAGAGCGTCGGGTAGATGTCCACACACTCCACCAGACCCGGTGACTTCACCCCCCGCGCCCCCACACCGGCCCCGGAGAAGATCAGCGGCACCCGCGTATCGAGTTCGAAATTGGTGGTCTTCACCCAGAGGTCGTGCTCTCCAAGGTGCCATCCGTTGTCGCCGAGCAGCACCACCGTAGTCCGCGACGCCAGGCCCAGGCGGTCGAGCTCATCGAGCAGTTTGCCCACCTGCGCGTCCATGTAAGAGGTTGCCGCGTAGTATCCGAGGATGAGCTCCCGCGCCTTTCCCGGCGGCAGCGGACCCTTCTTGGGGATGTCCTTGTATCCGCGCAGTTCGACCCATGGATGCAGTGCGACCTCCGGCGCCCCTTTGGGAGGGAAGGCATGGGGCGGGTCGGGGATCTCGCGCGGCGAGTACAGATCGAAGTACTTCTTCGGAGCGACGAAGGGCAGGTGTGGTTTCAGGAAGCCCGCGGCCAGAAAGAACGGCTTGCCGCGCATCTCACGCAGGGCCTGGACGGCGCGCTCGGCCACCTGACCGTCCTGGAGCGCATTGTCAGGCACCTCAGGCATCTGATACGTTTCGCGCTTCTCCCAGGTGAGCGTCGGAACCGGCGTCCTGGACTTCTCCGCCGCCGGAACGCGCGCCCACTTGTCCAGGTCCACGTACTGCATCCCGGCGATCCCGTCCGGCCACACCGGTACACTCCAGGCTTCCGGATCGTCCAGCCCTTCGCCAAAAATCTTGCCCAGGCCGCGCGTCTCGTACCCGTGCTGCCGGAAGAGCTGCGGCAGGGTGACGACGTTCGGCAGCAGCTTCCGGAACTCCCCCCGGCCGTTGTCGTAAACCCTGGTCGTGTCAGGCCGCAGCCCGGTCAGGAAAGAGGTTCGCGACGGCGTGCATACGGACTGCTGGCAATAAGCCCGGTTGAAGACGACTCCGCGGCCCGCCAGCCGGTCGATGTTCGGCGTCCTCACGATCCGCTTGCCGTAGCAGCCCAACTCGGGCCGCAGATCATCTACGACGATGAACAGCACGTTCCTTTTCTCTTGCCCGAAGGCGAGTGTCGCCGCGGCGGCGCCGAGCGTCTGCCGGAGCAAGCCACGTCGTGAAACCGGTTCGTCCATAAGAGGCATCGTCTCCTAAAACACGTACTTCAGCGCAAGCTGGATGCATCGGCCCATGCTGGCGCCGAGGATCTGGCCGAAATTCGGGTTGCTGGCGTTAGCGTTGGGGTCGTTGAGCACCTTGTGATTCAGCGCGTTGAACATCTCGAAGCGGAACGTCAGGCGGTGCCCTTCGCGGATCGGGAAGCTCTTGTGGAGAGCGGCGTCGAAGGTGAAGGCCGACGGCCCTCGCAGGGCGTTGTAGCCGAGATTGCCGTAGCGGCGCTCGCGCTTCGGAATCGCGGTACTGAAGGCCGCGGAGTTCAGCCAGACCAGGGCATTGGTGTCGCGGACATACCGGTTCACCCCGCCCAGGATGTCGGGACGCTGTCCGTCAACGTAGGCGTTTCCGATCAGGTCCGTCCCGGCGACAACGTTCACGGGCCGCCCCGAGCGGCCTCCGGTGATCCCCTGGAGATTCCAGCCGTGCAGAACGGCACGGCCCGGGCGCGACCCGGATGCGAACCCCGGGCCGGGCAGCCGGTAAGAGTAGACCGCCGTCCAGATATGGCGAATGTCGCTGTCTTTGGGGCCGTAGGAGGCGGCGATGTTGTTCGGATCCTGAATGGCGCTGTTGGTCCTGGTCAGCGTGGAGTCGGCGCCGTAGTAGGTCAGGGTCTTGGCAAAGGTGTAGTAGATGTCGAAGGTCATCCCGCGGTTCAGGCGCTGATTGGCAGAGAGCTGGAGCGCATGATAGGAGGAGTTGCCCGCATTCTCCCGGAAGTAGATGTCGCCCAGTTGCGGACTCGGCCGGCGGCCGGTGACGGGGTCGGGCAGATTCAGCCAGCGGACGCCGGATGTTTTCAACCCGCGGCTGCCGACATACGAAGCCTGCACGGCGAGGTTCTTCGCCGCCGCGTGCTGGATGCTCAGGTTCCACTGGCCGGCATACTCATCCCGCTGGTTGTAGTCCAGCACCGAGCGGCTGAGGATCAGATTGGCGGGAAGCAGCGAGGGATTCGCGATCACACTCGGGATGAAAGACACGTCGAAGGGGTAGCGGCTGTTGATGCCGGGTGGAAGGTCCGAGACGGCGATGATCGGGTTGAACGGAATCCGCGGATCCATGAACGCGAAGTCAAAATACCGCGCGAAAGTGGGCGGGGTATTGGCGATGCCCCCGCCGGCACGCACCACAAGCCTCTGGTTCCCGAGCACGTCATAGACCAGGCCGATGCGCGGCCCGAAGTTGTTCTTGTCCGGGCGCGACATCGGCTCCCCAGCCTTGCCGAACGGACCGAGAGGATCGGAGGTCGAGATGTTGTAGCCGCCCTTGAGCGGCGGGTAGTACTCGTATCGCACGCCCGCGTTCAACTGGACACGCGGGCTGATGCGGAAGTCGTCCTGAGCGAAGATGCCGTAGTTGCGGTTGCGCAGCGCCTTGGTGCCCCCGAATACCACGCGAACGCGATTGGCGCGATCGGCGATGAAGTCGTTCAGGTTGTTGTAGTACATCAGCGGGACGTTGTCCTGAAAGCGCCTGCTGCGAACCTCGCGAATCTCGAAGCCTGCTTTCAGGGTGTGACGGCCCCGCACCATGGTGAAGTTGTCGGCCAGCGTGTAGGTGTTGTTCGTGTAGTGGATGTGAGCCTGGAGGCTCACACCGAGCCCCACGCCCGCAACGGTGAACCAGGCGGGCACGTTTCGCAGGCCGACGTAGTCGCGGTCGAGGTCCATGCGATTGAAGCCGACTCTCAGCTCATTGAACACGGACGGAGAGATGGTCCAGCCGTCCTGCGCGACGGCGTTGTGAAACCTCGTGGGGAAAAGCTGCGGGCTGGATTCCAGAAGGATCGGATCGCTGAAATCCTGATGATTGTAGCTGAAGCGCATGGTGAGGCGGTGCATGCCGAGCTTGACGTCGCCGCGGGAGAGGGTGGTGTGCTCGTCCGTCTTGCTGCGGTCGTTGCGGCGATGGAGCCCGATATTGAGATTGCTGGTGGGCGCGAAGGTGCCCGGAAGGCGGTTCATCGTTTCCCGAATCACCGGAGTCACCTGGGCCTTGAGCGCTGGCGTCGCGACGTTTCCGGTGATCTGCTGGTTGCGGCGGGTTTTAGCCCCTTCATAGTTGAAGAAGAAGAACGCGCGGTTCTTTAGAACCGGTCCGGCGAGGTTGCCGCCGTACTGGTTCCAGCGCAGCGGGGGCTTGGCGAAGCCGGAGCGGTTGGAGTAGAAGCTGTTCGCATCCAGGATGTCGTTGCGGAGAAATTCGAACAGGGCGCCGTGGAAGGCGTTCGATCCCGACTTGGTGGTAATGTTCAGAACGCCGCCGGTAGCGCGGCCATACTCGGCGGAGAAAGCGCTGGCCGTGGTTTTGAACTCCTCAATCGCTTCCACGCTGACGGTGTTGATCCGCGCGCCGCCGCCGCCGGCGGCAGCGTCGCTGGCCGATGCCGGGTACTCCCCGAAGGTCATGTCCACACCGTCGAGCAGGAGATTCGTGCCGAATCCGGAAGAGCCATTGAACTCGATGCCGCCGCGGTCGCCCACGGCCGTCGGCGGGGAGGCCAGGACGCCCGCCTGCAATCCGACAAGCTGCTGCCAGTTGCGGCCGTTAAGCGGAAGGGATTCCACCTTGTTCTGGTCAATAACGACTCCCAGGTCGGTGGTGGTGGTGTTGACCAGCGGGGCGGCAGCGACCACTTCGACCGACTCGGCCAGTTTGCCGAGCACCAACGCGAGGTCGAAGCGGGGCCGTGTCCCAGCATTCAGCGCAAATTCAGCCGTCGTGGCGCGCTGAAAGCCCTCCATCTGCGCTTCCAGGCGGTAGCGGCCGGCCGGCAGCAACGGGAATTCGTAGTAGCCGGCCTCGTTGGTAGCCGTCTTGCGGACCTCGTTGGTCTCGAGGTTCGTGGCCTGGACCGCGGCCCCCACTACGGCTGCGCCGGACGGATCCTTCACGTTGCCTACAATGGAACCGCCGCCGATTTGAGCTTTCACAGCCGCGGGTACGCTCACCAGCAACGCCAGCAGAATCACTACGCCGACACTGATTGAACTCCTCTTGCTCATCTCCGCTGCTCCTATCGAAATCTCAGTTGCTCCTGGCGGAACCCCATCGCAGCGGTGGCACTCGGGGCACTCGCTCCGGGAGCCGAGGAAGTACCCCTTGGCGGCAGTCTCGCCGCGCAGCTCCCGCTCAAGGCCGAAGCCCCACTGCTGCTGGCAGCCGATAGAGGTGTGTCCCATGAGACCGCCAAGCTATCGTTAATGATAATCCCCGCTAGCCTGACAGTCAATACCTCCATCCCCATTCGGATTGACCGTGGCTGCCTCGCTGTCTTATCATTAACGGTAGCACCACATGAACACGCTTTGTCCGCTTCGCAGCACGACGCTAAAGGCGCGGGTCGTTTCCGCTATCCGCGACGCCGTCTTTGCCGGACGCTATGCCCCGGGGGATCCCCTGCGCGAGCTTCACCTGGCCCGGGAGTTGAACGTAAGCCAGCCGACCGTGCGCGAAGCCTTGCTCGAGCTCGAGAAGTTTGGACTGGTCGTTCGGACCCCGAATATCGGAACCGTCGTCACCAACCTCGGCACTGACGAGATCCGGGAACAGATTGAGCTGCGGCTCCTGCTCGAGAAGGTGGCCGCACTGAAGGCCTCCGAGCGCATGGCCCCCGCCGATTTCCGCGAACTGGAGCGCCGGCTGGCCGCGCTGACGGCGGCGGTGGCGGCGAACGCCTACTATGAATCCGCACAGGCCGATCTGGAGTTCCATCGCCAGATCTGGGCCTGTTCGGGCAACCGCGCTCTGGCTCGCGCCTTGGACCAGATCGCGGTTCCCCTGTTCGCCTTCGTCAGCATTCTTCGAAGCGCGGGCTCGCAGGATCTGATCCGGGTGATGAGCTCGCACGCCGCGATCGTCGAAGCTCTCCGTCAGCGCGACCGCGCCCGCATTGAAGAAGTGATCGGGCAGCACGGCCAGACCGCCTACCAGGAGTTCTTGAATTCCGGGACCGGAGACTGCCGCGCATACGTCCAGCAAAGACTGAGCGTGGCGAACGAATCCGCGCCCTCATCAACAGGTTGACTATGCGATCCATGAATCATCTCGTCCTGTGGTTGCTGCCGGTGCTGCTGCCGGGCGCTGATCCGCATCTGACTTCGGCGGAAGTCTTCACCTCAGGGCAGGATGGCTACCACACCTATCGGATTCCAGCTATCATCCAGTCGGCGAAAGGAACCCTGCTCGCCTTCTGCGAAGGGCGCAAGGACAGCCGCCGGGACTGGGGCAATATCGACCTGCTGGTCAAACGCAGCCGGGACGGCGGACGCACCTGGTCGCAGGCGATCACCGTCGCCGATCTCGGCGCCGACACCATCGGCAATCCGGCGCCGGTGGTTGACCGCCGCAACGGGACCGTCTGGCTGCTGCTGACGCGGAACCCGGGTGACGTGCGCGAGAAGCAGATTCTCCCGGGCCTGTCCGGCATGACCCGCACCGTCTGGGTGACCCACAGCCAGGACGATGGGTTGACCTGGGCCCCGCCGCTCGACATCACCGCCTCAGTGAAGCTTCCCGACTGGAGCTGGTATGCTACCGGCCCGGTGAACGGGATCCAACTCCGCACCGGCCGCCTGCTGATCCCCTGCGACCATAACCGGCTGGACGCCACCCGCCGTTACTCTCACGTGGTCTACAGCGACGACGGCGGCAAGACCTGGAAACTCGGCGGCAGCGCGGGCCCGGACTGCAACGAGTCCACGGTGGTCGAACTCCGGGACGGCTCGCTGATGCTCAACATGCGCAATTACGCCGGCAAGAACCGCCGCGCCGTGTCGATCAGCCGCGACGGCGGCCTCACCTGGACCGATCCAGTGCTCGATGACGCTCTCATCGAGCCGGTCTGCCAGGCCAGCCTTATCGCCTTCGGCAAAGGCCGGCGCCGCGTGCTCCTGTTCTCGAATCCGGCCAGCACCGAGCGCGTCAACATGACCGTGCGGCTGAGCCGCGACGAAGGCAAATCGTGGAGCGTCTCGAAAACGATTCACGCCGGACCCTCCGCATATTCGAATCTCGTGGAATTGAAGGGGAACACCGTCGGCCTGCTGTACGAACGCGGCGACGCCGACCGGTACGAGCGGATCACCTTCGCCCGTTTCCCAATCCAATGGCTGAATCAGTGACCAGGCGAACTGTACTCACATCTCTGCTGGGCGGCGCTGCCGGCTTGGCGGCCGCGCGCCGGCGTCCGCCGAACATCGTTTTCGTTCTGGCGGACGACCTGGGCTGGACCGATCTCGGCTGCTTCGGCAGCAGCTTTTATCGGACACCGAACATCGACCGGCTGGCGCAGCAGGGGATGAGATTCACCAGCGCTTACGCGGCCTGCCCGGTATGCTCGCCCACACGGGCCAGCATTCTCACGGGCAAGTACCCCGCCCGGTTGCACCTCACGGACTGGATCCCCGGCCGCACGCCGCCGGGTGTCAGAATGCGCCTGCCGGACTGGACGCCCCATCTCCCTCTCAGCGAGGTGACCATCCCCGAAGCGCTGAAGCCGGCGGGATACGTTTCCGCCAGTATCGGCAAGTGGCACCTGGGCGACGAGGAGTTCTATCCGGAGAAGCAGGGGTTTGACTTCAACTTCGGTGGGTGCCACCTGGGCGCAACCCCGGGTTACTTCTATCCGTACAAGATTCCAAACATCCGTACCGGCAAGAGCGGCGAGTACCTGACCGATCGCCTCACTGACGAAGCCCTGGCATTCATCGAAAACTCCAAGTCGCGGCCGTTCTTTCTCTATCTGGCGCACTATGCGGTGCATACGCCGATCGAAGCGAAGCCGGAGATGGCCGCGCGCTACCGGCCGAGGGTCCGGCCCGGCCAGGCACACAGTCACCCAGAGTACGCGGCGATGATCGAGAGCGTGGACGAGAGTGTCGGTCGAGTGCTGCGAAAGCTGGAGCAACTTGGGATCGCCAGTGACACCATCGTCGTCTTTACCTCGGACAACGGTGGTGTTGTAGGGCGGCGCCACATCACCTCGAACGAGCCGCTGCGTGAAGAGAAGAGTACGCTTTACGAAGGCGGCATTCGCGTGCCGTTGATCGTCCGCTGGCCCGGCGTCGTGAAGCCGGCCGCGGTGTCCGATGTTCCGGTCAGCAGCGTCGATCACCTGCCGACGCTCGCCGAGGCGGCCGGCGTGCCGGGGCCTTCTTCTGTGGATGGAGTCAGTCTGATGCCGCTTCTCAAGCAGCAGGCCGGCTTGGAGCGCGACGCCATCTACTGGCACTACCCCCACTACAACTTCCACCAGCCGTTGATTCCGACGCGACCCTGCGGCGCCATCCGCAAGGGCGACTGCAAACTCATCGAGTTCTACGAAGACGGGTTTGTCGAGCTGTACAACCTCCGCGAAGACATCGGCGAGCGCAAGAACCTCGCCCGCGCCTTGCCTGACCAGGCGGCTGAATTGCGCCGCGACCTCGATACGTGGCGGAAATCGGTCGGAGCTCAGATGCCGATTGCCGCGCCGGAAACCTACGACCGCGCGAAGACTGAGGAGTGGATGCGCGATCGGTTTCAACGGCAGTCGGAGCGGGGAGGGGAGCGCTGATCACGGCTCCCGGGATTGACCAAATGAAAACTTCAACCTTCCAGGGAATTCTCCCTGCCGTCATCACACCTTTCGATGAACACGAGAACTTCGCGCCGGCGGCCTTCGAACGGCTGCTCGAGCGGCTCTACGCCGCCGGCATCGACGGCGTCTATGTGACCGGCCAGACCGGCGAGGGCTTGCTCCAGCCGGTTGAGCAGCGCAAGCGGGTGGCCGAAGTGGCGCTGCGTGCGACGCCTCAGGGCAAGTCAGTGATCGTGCACGTCGGCGCCTACCGTGCCGCGGACGCCGTGGAGCTGGCCCGTCACGCCGCCCGCATTGGCGCGCACGCCATCGCCAGCCTGCCGCCGCTCGGTCCTTATTCATTCGCCGAAGTGCGTGCTTACTATCAGGCCCTCGCGGCGGTCTCCGATACGCCGGTCCTGGTGTACTACTACCCGGAGATCTGTTCCGCCGTGCAAGGCGCCCAGCAGATGCTGGAGCTGCTCGAGATTCCAAACGTCGTCGGCCTGAAGTTCTCGGATTTCGATCTGTACACGCTGTCGCTGCTCCGAAAGCGGGGCTGCGTCATCTTCAACGGCCGCGATGAAGTGCTCATCGCGGGTCTGCTGATGGGCGCCGATGGCGGCATCGGATCCTTCTACAACCTGATCCCCGAGCTTTTCGTCGAGGCGCTCGCGCTGGCGCGGCAGAACCGGTGGGAGCAGGCGCGGCAGGTTCAGGTGCGGATCAACGAGCTGGTCGAAATCGGCCTGCGGTTCCCGCTGATTCCCGCCATCAAGACGATCTTGCGCTGGCAGGGCCTGGATTGCGGCCCGGCCCTGGCCCCCCGGCGCGGCCTGACGGTCGAGGAGAACCGGCGCCTGGCCGAGCTCCTCCGCGCCTCGTCCTTCGCGCATCTGGCCTCCGGATTTGCGGACCATCCATGAGCCAGGCTCGCTACGCGTGGCTGCTGGTCGGTCTGCTGTGGGTAGTCGCCTTTCTCAACTACATTGACCGGCAGGTCATCTTCTCGCTGTTCCCGCTGCTGGACAAGGAGTTCCATCTCTCCGGCGCTGAGCTCGGGTTCCTCAGCACAGCATTCGTTTGGGTCTATGGCCTGGTGAGCCCCTTCTGCGGTTACATGGCGGACCGTTTCGGGCGTGTACGCGTGATTCTGCTGAGCCTGCTCATCTGGAGCCTGGTGACCTGGGCGACCGGCCATGCGCGGAGCTACGGCGAGCTGATCGCCGCGCGCGCCATGATGGGCCTGAGCGAGGCATTCTACCTGCCGGCGGCGCTGGCGTTGATCGCCGATCATCACGGCGAGAGAACGCGGTCGCTGGCGACCGGTCTGCACCAAAGCGGCCTCTACACCGGCATTGTGCTGGGCGGAGTTGGGGGCGGCTGGCTGGGCGACAACTACGGCTGGCGGTCGCCGTTCACCCTGCTCGGCGCAGCCGGCGTGGCCTACTTCGCGCTGCTGGCCTGGGGACTGCGCCGCTCGGCCAGGGCTGCCACGCACGGTTCGGCGCTGCGTCTGGCCGGCTCACTCCGCAAGCTCTCCGGATTGCACGGCTTCTGGCGCGTCACCCTGGTATTCAGCGCCGTCGGGCTGGCCAACTGGCTGGTGTACACCTGGCTGCCGCTCTACCTCTACGAACGCTTTCGCCTGACGCTCACCTCGGCGGGCTTTTCGGCGACGTTCTATATTCAGGCGGCCAGTTTCGCGGGAATCGTCGTGGGCGGTCTGGCCGCCGACTATTGGGGGTCCCGGCACCCGAAGGGCCGAATCTGGGTCCAGACCGCGGGTTTGGCCGCAGCCGCCCCGTTTCTCTTCCTGATTGGAGTGGCGAACTCCATGGCGTTCCTAACCGGTGCCCTGCTCGTCTTCGGACTCGGTCGTGGGATCTACGACAGCAACGCCATGCCCGTGTTGTGCCAGATCGCCCCAGCCGAATTGCGCTCGACCGGATATGGCGTCTTCAACCTCGTTTCATGTATTGTCGGTGGCATCGCCGCGGCTGCTGCGGGGTATCTGAAAGCGGCTATCGGCCTGGGGGCGGCCTTCCAGATCGCCGCAGGCGTGCTGGTCGCGGCGGCCATTACCTTACTGGCGGTCCGGCCCAATCCGGAGGCGGAAAGCCGCGAAGGGAGTTTTGCCTGAAGGCTCGATTGCGGTTCTCTGTACTACTAACCCGCGAAGCTTAAAAATTTTTTCTTCGGCGCCCTGCTCACAACTTCTTGCCCGTGATGCTCATGCCGCCAGCCCCAGGTGTTCAAATAGGGCCTGCATGCCGATCTGCAACTGGTCGTAGCACCGGTCTATGGGGCTTTGGTTCTTGGGCCGGGCTCCGCGTTTCCTCCGGCAGGCGTTGGCCAGTAGCGGTCTGATCA
>VFZS01000048.1 GCA_016871095.1 Acidobacteriota bacterium | reverse complement strand
TTCCGAAGGTGTGCGCGAGGACGGCCTGGCGCTCTTCCTGGCTCATCCGCTTGAGCCGCTCGATGTAATCGGCGGCCAGCTCCAGTTTGCCCGGCGGCAGCGACCTGAGGTCCGCGACGATGGTCTCCAGACGGCTCACCATTACCAAGGTACATCGCTGGGGCCGCGCGGGCAAGTGGTCCGGTTCGAGCCTGTCAGTCACTCGCTCACGCCAAGTCGAACTTCTCCTGGTGCAGGGTGGGGTCGCCGGTGACCAGCACGGGACGGCCGAGCACCTCCTCGATCTCTTCGAGGTAGTCGTTGTCGGAGGACTTCAGCAGCTTGGCCACCGCCGGGCTGACGCGCAGCATGACTTCCTTGCCCTCGATCGCCTTGGCGATCTTGTGGGCTTCCTGGAGGATCTCGCCGACCACGGTCTGCACGCTCTTGACGTAGCCGGAGCTCTCGCAGTAAGGGCAGGGCGCGCACAGGGTGCGCTCCAGGCTCTGCTTGACCCGCTTGCGGGTGATGGCCACCTGTCCGAAATCATTGAACTGGAGGATCTTGTAGGGGGCCCGGTCGGAGCGCATGGCCTCATCCAGCAACTGCATCACGCGCTGGCGGTTCTTGCGCTCCTCCATGTCGATGAAGTCCACCACGATGATGCCGCCCAGGTCGCGCAGCCGGATCTGCCGCACGATCTCCTGGATGGCCTCGGAGTTGGTCTTCAGGATGGTGTCCTCGAGCCGGTTGGACCGCCCCACGAACTTGCCGGTGTTGACGTCGATGGCCACCAGCGCTTCGGTCTGGTTGATGACGATGTAACCGCCGCTCTTCAGCCACACTTTGGGCCGCAGGGCCTTCTCCAGCTCGGCGGTGACGTTGAAGGCGTCGAAGATGGGCGCCGGGCGGGTGTACAGCTTGATGCGGTTCACCGAAGCGGGCTGGAAGCGCTCCATGAAGCGCAGCACGCGCTCGTATACCCCTTCGTTGTCCACCCAGACGGTCTTGAAGCTGTCGGTCAACTGGTCGCGGAGGATGCGCTCGACCACGTCCAGGTCGTGGTGCAGCAGCAGCGGAGCGGGGCGGGACTCGGCCTTCTGGCGGATTTCCAGCCACAGGTTGTAGAGGAACCGCATGTCCTGGGCGATGTCGTGCTCGGAGCGGCCTTCGCCCGCGGTGCGGACGATGAAACCGCCGGGTATGCCGGCGCGGTGCGTCTGGAGGATGCGCCGGAGGCGGTGGCGCTCCTCGTCGGAGGCCACCCTGCGGGACACGCCGATGTGCTCGACCGTGGGCATGTAGACCACGAAGCGGCCGGGCAGGGCTATGTGCGAGGTGATGCGGGCGCCCTTCTGGCCCAGCGGCTCCTTGGCGATCTGCACCAGGATTTCCTGGCGTTCCTTGAGCAGCTCGCTGATGGAGGGCTGCGGAGGGCGCTCGGGCCGTGGCGGGCGTGGAGTCTCGGCCCGCTCTTCCGCGGCCTCGGCGGCGGGCGCTGGCGGCGGGGCTTCCTGCCGCTCCTGGGGACGCGGTTCCGGCGCGCCTCCGCCCCGCACCTTGCGGCGCATGCGGCGGGAGACCCGGTGCATGTAACGATAGCCCTGCTCGCGCAAGGTGGCGGTCAGGCTGATGGGCATCCGGGCGGGTTCCACCTCCTCAGCCGAGGGCAGGGGTGGCTCTTCGGGCTGGGACGGCTCCTCGGGCTGGGCTTCTTCGCCCGCGGCCTCGACCTCGTGGGCCTGGACAGCAGGCTCCTCCGGTTCCTCCGCTGCGGGCGGCTCCGGAGGGTTCTCGGCGGCAGGCTCGCCAGCCTCGAGGGAGGCTTCCGCCGGAGACTCGGGCTCGGGCCGGAACTGTTCCTCCTCGACCGGGTCCAGGGCGGGGTCTACTGCTTCGCGCACAGGCTCCTCGGCCCGCGGCGCATCCGGATCCCCCGGGCCGCGGTACTTGGCCAGCGTCTCACCTGGGAGGAGCTCGAAGTCCTCCGCGGTGGGCGCGGGCTCAGGCCGGGCGATGACCGCGGGAGCCTCGAAAGCGTACTTCGATTCCGGCAACCCGCGCCCGCGGGGACGGCGGCGGGGACGTCGCCCGCGGCGGTCGCGCCCCTCCTGGCCCTCGTCGCGGTCCCTGGCGGCCGGCGCCGGCGGCGGCGCCGAAGGAGCCGCCGGGACTGGGGCCGGGGCGGTCTCGGCGCGCGGGGCACGCCCGCCCCTGTCTTCCGTCACTACCGGAATCCGGTCGTACTCCTCGTTCTCCTCAAAGAAGTCCGACACATACAGGAACGCGTCGCGCTCCAGGCCGATGTCCACGAAGGCCGATTGCATACCCGGCAAGACACGCGTGACGCGCCCCTTGTGGATGCTGCCGGCCAGGGAGTACTCGTTAGCCCGCTGGAAGAAGGTCTCCACAAGCTGGTCGTCTTCCAGGATGGCCGCCTTGGTCTCGTGGCGGCTGGCTGAAATTATTAGCTCTTTGCCCATCGGAAAACTCCTCACCGGCGGGACGGGCTTCCTGCGTGGAGGGCGGAGGCTAGGGGAAGGTTCTAGTGGCTCACAGGCCGCGTCGGCACTGCGGCGGCGACCTGCAACCTGGCCTTCGGCCCGCTCAGCGGAGCCTTCCTGCTCTACGCCGGCCACGGACCGGGCTCCGGCCGGGGCCGCCCTTCCCGTGCGGGGCGCCCGGCCGCCAGCTCATGAAGAACCTCGGCTAACCTTGCTCTCCGGGCGGAGCCACCTCCGCCGCTTCAACTTACAAATCGCCGCAGCCTGACGTTGTGGACCAGGCCCAGCATCAAAAACGTGGACCAGATGTTCGACCCGCCGTAGCTCATCAGTGGCAGCGGGATTCCGGTCACCGGCATGCGCCCCACCACCATTCCGATGTTCACCAGCACGTGAAACAGCAGCAGTGCGCACACCCCCATGCAGATGAACACACCGGCCCGGTCCGGGGCCGTCTGCGCGTTTTGCAGAATCTGCATGAGCAGCACGAAATACAACCCTAGCACCACCACGACTCCCACGAAGCCGTGTTCTTCGGCGAAGGCCGAGAAAACAAAATCCGTATGGGGCACCGGCAGGAACCGGAGCTGCGTCTGTGAGCCCCGGGCCACGCCCTTTCCCCACATGCCGCCCGAACCGACGGCGATCTTCGACTGTATCGTCTGGTAGCCCGAGCCCCGCGGATCCCTGGCCGGATCCAGGAAGCTGACCAGGCGCGCCTTCTGGTAATCCTGTAGGATCAACCAGCCTAACGGCAGCAGCAGCACCGCCGCCAGCATCATTACCGCCACGTACTTCCACCGCAGCCCCGCCAGGAAGACCCCAACCGCCAGGATCGGCAAATAGGTCAGGGCCGTCCCCAGATCCGGCTGCTTCATCACCAGCGCCACCGGGACCCCGATAAGGGCCCCCAGTTTCACCAGGTCGCGAACCTCGGGCCGCTCCGTCTTCAACTCGGCCAAATACCGAGCTACCACTAATAGTATCACTATCTTAACGAATTCCGACACTTGCAGATAAAGCGGACCGAACCCCAGCCAACGCTGGCCCCCGGAGACGGTGCGGCCCACCAGCAGCACCAGCACCAGGCCGACCAACGCCAGGACGTAGTAGACGTAGGCATGCCCCACCAGGGTGTGATAGTCGATGGAGGCCAGAACCCACATCAGCAGCAGCCCCGCCGCCACCCACAAGGCCTGCTTCCACCACGCCGCCGCCCACACCGTGCCCCGGGTGGTGCTGTAGATCTGGAGCGTGCCCACGGCGCTCAGCACCAAGGTGATGGCGATCAGGGACCAGTCCAGGTCGCGCAGGGAGCGGTACTTGGCCATGGTCAGTTCCTGTCGCGGGCACCCCATTCCAGGGGCCGCCGGGCCCAGGCTGTCCGCTGAATCATGGCTGCACCGGCCCCAACTGCGGCATGGCCGGCCGCGCCTCCGCCAGTGTCAGGCCCCGGCGCTGGCGGGCTTTCTTGTCAAAATGCGCCTTGATGACGTCGCGCACCAGTGGCGCCGCCAGGTTGCCGTGCTCGCCTGACTCCCACAGCGCCGCCACCACGATCTCAGGGCTTTCGCACGGGGCGAAGCCCACGAACCAGGCGTTGTCCTTGAGAACGTGCCCCAGTTTGCTGGCGCGGAGGTACTCGTTGGAAGCCAGTTGCGACGTGCCGGTTTTGCCGCACACGCTGATGCCGGGGAGTTGCGCCCGCACCCCGGTCCCACCCTCGTTGACCGCCGCGAAAAGGCCGCCCAGCACCTTGGCGGCGTTGGCCGGATCGATCTTAACGGTGCGAGGGGGATCCTTGCGCTGGGGATCCCGCACCAGGTGGGGCCGGTGCCACACTCCGCCCATGGCCAGGCCCCCTAGGGCGCAAGCCAACTGGAGGGGCGTGGCGGTCAAAGCGCCCTGACCGATGGCCACCGAGATGGTCTCCCCGGGGTACCACTTCAGCCGGAAGTTGCGCATCTTCCACGCCGACGAGGGCACCACGCCCTCGGCCTCGCTGGGCAGGTCGATGCCGGTCTTGCGGCCGAAGCCGGCTTGCTCGGCGTAGCGGGCGATGGGGTCAATGCCCAGCCGGTTCCCCAGGTTGTAGAAGAAGACGTCGCAGGACTGGGCCAGCCCCTTGCGCAGATTCACCAGGCCGTGGCCGCCTTTCAGGTGGCACTTGAAGTATCGCCCATAGAAACTGGCCCCCCCGTTGCAGTACACCTGGAAGTTGTCGTCGATGACACCGGCCTCCAAGGCCGCCAGGGCTACTATCGGCTTGAAGGTCGAGCCGGGCGCCAGTTGCGCCTGGATGGCCCGGTTCAGCAACGGGATGTCGGGGTTGTTGACCAACAGGCGCCAGTCGTCGGAACGGATCCTGCCGGCGAACTTGTTGGGGTCATAAGCGGGGTTGCTCACCAGCGCCAGAACCTCGCCGTTGCGCGGATCCAGGGCCACCATCGCGCCCCTGCGGTTCTCCATGGCCAGCTCGGCCACTACCTGGAGATCCAGATCCAGCGTGAGTTGGAGGCTCTTTCCGGGCACAGCAGGCTTCATGGCGATGACCTGGCGGTGGCGCCCGCGATTGTCCACCACCACGCGGCGCTGGCCGTCCGTCCCCATGAGGATGTGGTTGTACTCGCGCTCCAGGCCCGCCTTGCCGATGACGTCGCCCTGCTCGTAGCGGACGAATTCCGCCGAGTTCAGCTCGCTCTCGCTGATCTCGCCCACGTAGCCGATCAGATGGGCGGCGCCGCCGTCGCGCGGGTACAGGCGCCGGTGCGAGGGGATCAGCTCCATCTCCGGGAAGGTATCCGGGTCGCGGTGCGCTTCCACAAAGGCCAGTTCGCCGGACGTCAGCTCGTCCTTGACGATGATGGGCTCGTAGCGCGCACGGGAGCGGAACCGGGCCAGGCGCTGCCACAACCGCGCGTAGTCCAGGTTAAGGCCCTCGGCGATGGGGCGCACATGGGCATCCCGGAGGCTCTCGCGCGACAGAATCAGGGTGAAGGAGGCGTGGTTGTCCACCACCACACGGCCCTCCCGGTCCAGGATCTTGCCGCGCGGCGCCAGGATGGGCAGCGCCTTGATGCGGTTGCGGTCGGCCTGCTCGCTGTAGTACTCCGGGTTCCGTACCTGAAGCACCCAGAAGCCGGAGATCAGGTACAGGAACACGACTACCGTGACATACTGAAACGCCGCGATCTTGCCGCTGGCGAACTTGGTGTCGTCGCGCCACACCGGCGGCTCGGATCCGCGGTAGTCGCCAGGTTCGCTGGAAGTAAACCGTCCCACCACTCCGCTCAGGCCTACAGCCCCTCCTTCAGTTTATCCAATACGTGAAACAGCGGAACCGCCACCGCCGCGTTCAACACCCCCATCACCATCACCTGACGCACCTCGAAGGAAGCAGGCTGCCCCAGCAGGGCCCGCACCAGCACCCAGTACAGAAACTGGTGGAAGGTGAAGAAGAACCACCCCAGAATGAAGCGGACCAGCGCCAGGTCCACGTCGAACCGCACGCTCACCGACCCGGCGAAGTATCCCACCAGGGTCTTGGCGATGCCGAACATGCCCAGGGGCTGGTGGGACAGCGAATCCTGTATCACTCCGATGAGGGCGCCGGCGAGCATCCCGCGCAGGGGGCTCTGGCGCAGCAAGGCCAGGTAGACGGTGACCAGCAGCGGCAGTTCCAGGTAGGCCAGGAACTCGACGAACAACGGCACATAGACCTGAAACAGGATGGCCAGCAGCGGGACCAGGACCAGGCCCCAGCGGCGCATGCGGGCGACGCTCTTACGCCGGGTTCTGCCTGGGGGGATGGGTTCGTCGAACTCGGTCATGGCGCAGGCCTAGGGGGCGGGCTGGCGGCCGGATCCTGGCCCGGGGGCGGGGAAGGCGGCTGCGTGGGCTGTGGGGGCCGGGTGAAGTCGGGTGGCCGGCTTCCGGGCGCGCCCGCGCCGAAAGCATGGCCTTGCGCCGCGCCGAGGGCGCGGTACTGCTCCTTGAGGCGGTCCGCTTCTGTGCCGGTTACTTTGGGCTGGCCTTCCACCACGGCGGGCGGTCCGAGCGCCGGATCCGGCGCGGGCCTCGGCAGCACGTGGATCTCGGCTGAAGCAGCCTGGCCTTCGGGGACCGCCTGGTGCACGCCCTCCAGGATGATCAGAACCTCCTCGATCCCCCGCTGGAGACCGGACGGAGTCACGGAGATCTGCTGGAAGCTGTCCCCCGGCTGCGTCGTGGCGACCGGCCCGGCGGGGAAGCCCTTGGGAAACACCCCGTCGTCCCCCGAGGTGTAGAACCACTCGCCCCGCTCGACCCGCTGCTCGTTCTGCACGTAGTCCACCAGGCAGAGGCCATGGCCCCGGCCCTTCAGCGTCCCGTGGACGCGGTGCTTCTGGGAGATGACTCCCGCGGCGAAGGTGGGATCGGTGATCAGCAGCACCTGGGAGGCGATGGGGTAGGCCGCCACCACCTTGCCCACGATGCCGTCCGGGGTGACCACCGCCATGCCTCGCTTCACTCCGACGGCGGAGCCGCGGTCCACGAAAACCACCTTGGAACTGGCCCCGGTGCCCGTGCCGATGACCCGGGCGGCCACGGTCTTCGACGGCGAGGCGGTCTGGAAGGCGGCCAGGGCGCGGACCCGGTCGGCGGTCTCCAGCTCCGACCGCAACTGCTGGTTCTCCATCTTCAGCCGTCCCAGCTCCGCCCTCAGCCGCTGGTTCTCCTCCCCCTGGCTTTGCAGCAGGACGTAACGCTCCAGCAGGTTGACCGTCCCGCTGCGCGCGCCCTCGAGGAAGCGAGCCAGGGGGGTCACCGCCGTCACCGTCCAGACGCGGATCAGCCGCACCTCCTGGCTGCTCTTGACCTGGTAGGCCACCAGCAGCAATTGCGCAAAGATCACCAGCAGCAGCACGGTGAGGTTGCGGTAGCGACTGATGAGCGAGTCCATGGCACTCCTCGCCCCGGCGTTTCACTCCAGCGAGATCTTGCGCAACAGCTTGAAGTCGCTGAGCATGCGGCCAATGCCCAGCACCACCGAGGCCAGCGGGTCCTCGGCGATGGAGACCGGCAGGCCGGTTTCCTCCCGGATGCGCCGGTCCAGGTTCCGCAGCATGGCGCCGCCGCCGGTGAGCACGATGCCGCGGTCGCTGATGTCGGCGCTCAGCTCGGGAGGCGTGCGCTCCAGGGCCACGCGAATGGCGTTCATGATGGTGGCCACGCACTCGGAGAGCGCCTCGCGGATCTCGCTGTCGTCCACGGTGATGGTCCTGGGGACGCCCTCGATCAGGTTGCGCCCTTTGATTTCCATGGTCAGCGGCTTGTCCAGCGGGTAGGCCGAGCCCACCTGGATCTTGACCTGCTCGGCGCTGCGCTCGCCCACCAGCAGGTTGTACTTGCGCTTGAGGTACTGCATGATGGCGTCGTCCATCTCGTTGCCGGCCACGCGCACCGAGCGCGAGTAGACGATGCCGCTCAGCGAGATCACCGCCACGTCGGTGGTCCCGCCGCCGATATCCACGATCATGTTGCCGCACGGCTCGGCGATGGGCAGGCCGGCCCCAATGGCCGCCACCATGGCCTGCTCCACCAGGTGCACTTCGCTGGCCTTGGCGCGATAGGCCGAGTCCACCACCGCGCGCTTCTCCACCTGGGTGATCTCACAGGGCACCCCGATGACGATGCGCGGGTGCACCAGCACCTTGCGCCCGTGCGCCTTCTGGATGAAGTAGCCCAGCATCCGCTCGGTCACCTTGAAGTCGGCGATCACCCCGTCCTTCATGGGCCGGATGGCCACGATGTTGCCGGGCGTGCGGCCCAGCATCTCCTTGGCCTCCTTGCCTACCGCCTCCACGTCGCCGGTGGTCTTGTTGAGGGCCACAATGGAAGGCTCGTTGACCACGATGCCCTTGCCCTTGGCGGCTACCAGGGTGTTGGCCGTGCCCAGGTCGATGGCCAGATCTGAAGAGAACAAGCTGAACAGGGAGCGGAAACTCATGCGGCCCTTTCAAACAAAAGGCTATCAGGCTGTATTCTAGCGAACTTGGCGGTCTGGCGACTACAATGGGGGCAGACCCTTGATCCACCGACGCGCACTGCTGCTGACGCCGCTGGCTGTGGCCGCCTGCCGGCGCCGCAAGAGCTCCGGCTTCGCCGGATACGCCTTCGTGGCCAACCAGGAAGGCCAGGCGCTGGCGGCGGTGGACTTGACCACTTTCACGCTGGCGCGGCACATCCGCCTCGAGGGTCGCCCCGCGCAGGTGCTGGCCCTGGGAAGCAGCGTCTACGCCCTGACGCCGGACAGCGGCACGGTGCACCAGATCAGCGCGCCCGATCTGGCCTTCCGGCGCCGGATGCGGGTGGCGCGGGAGGCGGTGTGGATGCGTCTGGCGGCGGACGGCATGCTGTGGGTACTGTGCCGGGAACCGCGGCAGCTTGTGGGTCTCCCCTTGAACGGGCCGCGCGGCGAAATCCGCATCGAGCTGCCGCTCGAGCCGCTGGATTTCGACCTCTCCGCGGACGGCCGCTGGGCGGCCATCAGCTTCGGAGCAGCCGGGGCGGTAGCCTTCGTCGGCCTGGAGCAACGAAGTTGCCTTCCGCCGGTGCGCCTGGGCCGCGAGGCGGCCACCCTGCGCTTCCGCTTCGACGGCAGGCTGGCCCTGGTGGGCAGCCCCGAGGAGCGCACGCTCTCGGTGCTGGAGGCGCCCACGGCGCGCCTGCTGGTCCGCCTCCCCCTCGCCGTGCGCCCCGAGCACTTCTGTTTCAAGTCCGACGGCGGCCAGTTGTTTATCACCGGCGCGGGCATGGATGCCGTGGCCATCGTCTACCCCTACAGCACGGAAATCGCCGAGACGGTGCTGGCGGGCAAGGCGCCCGGGGCCATGGCGGCCTCCAGCCAGTACCTGTTCGTGGCCAACCCGCCTACCCGGGATGTGACCATCCTGGACATCGAGACCCGCAAGGCCATCGCCGTGGCCGCGGTCGGCGACGACCCTGGTTTCGTCACCTTGACTCCGGACGAGCAGTTCGCGTTGGTGCTGAACCGGCGCTCGGGCGACATGGCGGTGATCCGGCTGGCCACCATCACCGCCAAACGGGCCCGCTCGGCGCCGCTGTTCACCCTGGTGCCGGTGGGTTCGCGGCCGGTCAGCGCGGCGGTGTGCACCTCATGACCCCACGGGGACAGACGGAACGTTCACCGAGGTGGGGAACGTTCCGTCTGTCCCCGTGGGTGTTGGTGCTGGTCGTGGTGGCGGCGCGGGGCGGGCCGCGGTTGCTGCTGACGGGCGAGGATTTCGCGCGCATCGAGCAGCTCGCGCAAACCGCGCCGTGGGCCGCCTCCGTGCGTGCAGGCATTGTGCAGACGGCCGAGAGCTGGCCCGCCGCGCACCAGCAGCGCTTCGGTCTGAAGCAGTGGGAGCTGCCGCCCGAAGGTGGCCAGTGGTCCCAGTGGTATGTCTGCCCCAGACACGGCGTCTCGCTTCAGTTCCGCGCGCCGAACGAACACATCTGCCCGGTGGACTCCGAGAAGCTCGCCGGCTGGCCGTACGATCAGGTGATCTACACGCGCCGCCACACCGACTCTGCCGCGGCGGCCCGCGACAACGGCCTGGCCTTCCGCTTCACCGGCCGGAAGGAGTTCGGCCAGGCCGCCGCTCAGATTCTGCTGGCTTACGCGGACATCTACGCCAGCTACCCCATCAAGGACACCAACAACCGCCCCAACGCCACCAGCGGCGGGCGCGTCACCGCGCAAACGCTCGACGAGTCGGGCTGGGTCATTCCCATGGCCTGGGCCTATGACCTGATCGCGGACAGCGGCGTGCTCAGCGACGCCGACAAGACGCGAATCGAGCAGGACCTGCTGCGCGCGGCCGCCGCCATCATCGCTCGCAACAACCGTGGCGTGAGCAACTGGCAGTCCTGGCACAACGCCGCCATCGGCGCGGTGGGCTTCGCGCTGGGGGACACGGCGCTGATCGCGCGGGCGCTGGACGATCCCAAGAACGGCTTCCGCTTTCAGATGCGCGAGAGCATCTTCGGCGACGGCATCTGGTATGAGGGCGCCTGGGGCTACCACTTCTACGCGCTGGATCCATTGTGCCAACTGGCGAACATGGCGGCGCGCTCGGGCCTTGATCTGTGGGCGGAGCCTCCCCTGCGCCGCATGTTCGAGGCGCCTTTGCTGCTGGCCATGCCGGACGGCGGCCTGCCCGCGTTCAGCGACAGCCGGGCCACCGACCTGTACAGCTACGACCGGCTGTACGAGATGGCCTACGCGCGCTACGAGGATCCGCTTTTCGCCGGCGTGCTGGGACGGCGCGCACGCGGCCGCGAGGCGCTCTTCTGGGGCGCCGGAACGCTGCCTTCGGGCGCGCCGCCGGCGCTCGCCAGCACGCTGCTGGAGAGCTCGGGCAACGCCGTGTTACGCGCGGCCGCCAGCGACCACTACCTGGTGATGAAGTTCGGCCCGCATGGGGGCGGGCACGGCCACTATGACAAGCTGAACTTCATCTCTTACGCGCGCGGCGGTGTGATGGCGGTGGATCCGGGCACCCAGTCCTACGCGGCGCCCACGCACAACACCTGGGACAAGGTGACGGTGGCGCACAACACCGTGGTGGTGGACGAGCGCAGCCAGGGCGAAGCCACGGGGACGATGCGAGCGTTCGTGGGCTTGCCCGCGGTGAGCGCCCTACGGGCTGACGCCGGGCCCGCCTACAAGCAGGCGTCGCTTGAGCGGGCGCTGATCCTGACCGCCGACTACGCCGTGGACGTCTTCGACGCGCGCTCGCTGGACGGCGCGGCGCGCCGCTTCGACTGGGTCTACCACAACTACGGCAGGCTATCGACGCCGCTGGCGCTGGAGCCGTATTCCTCCTTCCCCTCCGGCAACGGCTACCAGCACCTGAGCCAGACGCGGGCGGCCTCTACCAGTGAGGCCTGGCAAGCCGGCTTCGACATGAACGAGCTGGAGAACCCGAACTTCGGCTCCACCTGGCCCAGCGTCTCAGGGGTTCGCGCCACTTTCCAGTACTCGCGCGAGCAGGCCGCCACGGGGAACTTCTCCGGCCGGATGGGCTACGACTTCTCGGCTTCCCAGGGCTACATCCTGTACTCGATTCCGGCGCCCGCCGGGCAGCCCATGGAGGTCCCGGTGCGGGTGGCGCTCCAGATCTTCGGCGACGGCTCCGGGCACCGCCTGGCGGTGCGGATCTACGACTCCACCGACGAGCGCTTCGTGTTCACGGTGGGGCCAGTTACCTGGACGGGCTGGCGGCAGATCGAAGCCCGCGATCCCGAGCGCTGGTCGCACTACCTGGGCAACAACGACGGCGTGGTGGATCTGCCGGTGAAGAGTGTGGCAGTCGAGTTGACCAGCGTGGCGGGCGGCCCGTTGCAGGGCGCGCTCTACGTGGATGATGCAGTGCTGGAATACCCCGGCGCGGGTGAGCGGAAGGCGGCCGATTTCGAGCGCCTGCTGCGCGGCCTGCGGGTGTGGATGCTCGGCGCGCCGGAGACCACGCTAGTCACGGGTCTGGGGCTTGGCCCTGACCTGCTCAAGCCAGTGCCTTTTGTGATGGCGCGCCGCCGCGGCACGGAGACCCGCTTTGTCACCCTGCTCGAGCCATTCGCCGAAGCGCCGGGTGTCACCGCGTTTCGCGGCTCGCCGGAGGAAGGGCTCGAGATCGCGGGCGCCGGTTTCGACGACCGCCTCGCCTTTGATGCCGCCGGGGTGTTGCGCTACGTGCGCCGCGTCGAGGGCGCCGTGCGGCGGGTGGCGCTTTCGGGAGCGACGCGGCTGGGACAGGGCGGGCAAGTGTTGCTGGAGCTGGCCGCCGCGGTCCCCGCGCAGGTGGACTTCACCGAGGGCCAGGTGGAGATCATCCTGGGGGAGCTTTTCAACGGCGAGCTGCGCGTGCTGGCGCCGGGCGCGCCGGCCGCGCGGTTGAACGGCCAGCCGGTGGAGTGCCGCCGCGACGGCGACTACTGCGTGGTGGATGTGCGCACGCCCAATTAGCGCCCTCAGAGCTCCACGATCTTCTCTTTGACGCGGTCCCAGCGCACGTACTTCTGGCGGCGGAAGCTGCGCACGCCCATCTCGCAGGCCACCACGCCGTAATAGCCCAGCCGGGCGTCGCACTTGAGCGGCTCGCCCAGCCGAATGGCGCGGGCCAGGTTGCGATGGTGCAGGGTGATGTCCTCGCCGCCGGTCCGCTGATGCGTTATCTCCTGGAGCTCCTTCGCGTACAGCCGCTGCGGGCGGATCACAAACCCGGTGCGTGTGAACTCGAGAGTGGCCTTGTGCTCGCGCAGCACGTGTTCGATGGCAGTGTCGTTGGCCATCGAGGACACCAGCAGCACGGTGGGGCCGCCGGGGTAGTCCATCAGGATGTTGAAGGTGTCCGGGATCTCGGCGGCGCTCTGCTGGAAGTGCCACTTGCCGCCGGAAGCGGCGCCGCGCTCGGGGAAACTCAGGTCCAGGGCCTTGATGATGCGGGTGACGCGGTGGATGAACAGGTCGCTGGCGATGCCGCTGGAGTAGTCCCAGTAGCGGCGCCAGTATTGGAAGCGGCCGGGATCGAAGGGGCGCCGCGGGGCGGGGCCCAGCCAGGCGTTCCAGTCCAGGTTCTGGCCGGGGCGGACGTCCGGGTCCAGCGGGCCGGCCCAGAAGTCCCCGGCGTAGTTGCGGGAGTAGTCGATCTGGGCCATGACCACGTCGCCCAGAGCGCCCGCCTTGACGTACCTGTTGGCGGTCTCGTAGGAGTCGTCGGACATGCCTTGCACACCCACCTGTAACTTGACCCCGGTCCGGGCGACGGCCGCCGCCACGCCCCTGGCCTGGCCGCTGGTCTGGGTCATGGGCTTCTCGCAGTAGATGTGCTTGCCGGCGGCGGCGGCGTCCAGGATCATCCGGGCGTGCCAGTGCTCGGGCGTGGCGATGAGAACATAATCTATGTTCTTGTTTTCCAACAATCTGCGGTAGTCCTGATAGGGCGCCGCCCCGGTGAGCTGCGCCGCCCGGTCCAGGCGCTTGCGGTATACGTCACAGACGGCGGTGACCTCCAGATTGTCGGAGTCCTTCATTTTGAGCAGCGCCCGCAAGTGACCCGTGCCCATGCCGCCGCAGCCGATGGCGCCGATACGCAGGCGATCGGAAGCGCCCGGTGTCTGGGCCTGGCTGCGAGCGGTCACGGCGGAAGCGCCGGCGGCGCTGAGAAAAGCCCGGCGAGAAACTGGTCTCATACCCTGATTCTAGTCCCGTGACCGGTTGGTACGGTGCCTTCCCGAGCGCTCAGGGAGCCAACCAGCACGGGCCGACGCAGGAAGGGGTGCGAACTCTACCAGGCGGTCACGGGACTAGCGGGCCGGCCCGGCTATCGTTGGTTAATCCGAAGCGATAACCTGTGTGGACTTGTGGCCGTCGCAGTGACGCCGTATAATCGAGTGGTCGTCATCGCACCTAGAGGGATTTTGTCACACAGCGCGTAGCCCGCTGCGGCCGCAGGATGCGTTGACTCCCATCGCAACGCCAGGACATACAGGGGAGGACTCGTCTTCGGCCGGGCGGGAGGCGTCGCCGGTGCGGGGCGCCGTGGAAGACGGAATAGCGGAGCTATGTATCCTTTGTCTGCCGCCCTGGTGACGGGCCACGCGGAGCTGGTTCAAGCGGTCCAGAACTGCCTGCGCGATGCCCGTGTGCGCCTGGTGCTGGCGCTGCCCGAGATCACGCGGTGGGCGGAATTCCTCCTGCAACTGGAACGTTTGCAGCCCGGCGTCGTGATCCTGGATCTCGCGCCGCGGCTGGAGGACATCATCCGCCGGATCCGGACGGTCTCGCAGGCCCCGGTGATCGTGATGCACGACGCGGTGGACGCCGAGACCATTCTCGCCGTGGTTCGCGCCGGAGCCCGCGAGTACGTCTACCCGCCCTACGAGCCCGGCCTGGCCCAGGCCCTGGAGAGGATAGCGCGCGAGCGCGCCGAGCAGGCTGTGTCCCCGGGCGCGGGCGGGCAGTTGGTGGGCGTGCTGTCGGCCAAGGGCGGCTGTGGCGCCACCACCATCGCCTGCCACCTGGCACCCGAGATGCGCCGGCTGACACAAAAGGAGATTCTACTGGCCGACCTGGAACTGAGCGGCGGAGGAGTGGGGTTCGTGATGAACGCCGACAGTCCTTGCTCCATCGTGGATGCCGCCTCCAACCTCGAGCGCCTGGACTTGAGCTTCTGGAAGGGGCTGATCTCCAACGGGATACCGCGTCTGGAGGTCATTCGCGCGCCACAACAGCCGCTGGTCAGCGCCCCTCCCCCGCCGGAGCGGTTCCGCGAGGTGCTCCGCTTCGCCCGTTCCAACTACGACTGGGTCATCGTGGACTTGGGCCGGTCCCTGAACTACTTCACCCTTAGCCTCATCGCGGAGTTGGATCAGGTGCTGTTGGTGACCACGCCGGAAGTGCCGGCCTTCTATCAGACCAAGAACCTGGTGCAGGCGCTGCGGCAGCAGGGTTACGGCGAAGAACGCATCCGGCTGCTGATGAACCGCGCCACCAAGGGCGGGGAATTCGCCATTTCCCAGGTGGAACGCCTTGTCGGGCTGCCTGTGTACCTTAGGCTCCCTAACAGCTATCCGGAGTTGTACCGGGCCCTCGCCGAGGGCCGGCTGCTGACTCCCGACACCGCCCTGGGCAAGCAGTTCACCCACCTGGCGGCCGGCCTGGTTGGCATCCCCCATGCCGGCAAACCT
>VFZS01000047.1 GCA_016871095.1 Acidobacteriota bacterium | reverse complement strand
CGGACCAGTGTTACCGCAGTGTCGCATACACCGTCCCGCCAGCCCTCTGATCCTCTCCGCTGACACCTTACCACCGGACCGCCAGCCCTGCGATGGTGGCCGGCTCTCCACACCGTCACCCTGGGCGTCCCCCCCGCGGCCTTGCCGGGAACTCCACCGCGCGATACAATCCCCATAGGTGGGCGCAGGGCAGCGGTTCAGCCCAACTGATCTTTAGCCCACCGGTTGCGGGGCGGAGGCTTCCTCCCGCTCCCCTGGCTCTGCGCGCCGCAACCGGCAGGCTAAAAATCCTCTGAGTTAGGCGGCGTGCATGGAGACCACATGAAGTCGATTCGCCTCATCGGAGTGGTTCCTTTCGTCGGTGCGTTGTTCCTCGCCGCCTGCGACTACCAGCGCGGCTACGACGCGGGCCGCGAAGCTGGTGCTGCCGAGGTTCGGGCGCAGATCAAGAACGCCTACGACGAGGCCTACCATGCGGGGTATACCGCTGGCTTTGAAGCCGCCCGGCCCGGCACCGGTAGACGACCAACCGGCGTCTGGCTCTACTTGACTCTCGGAGCCGCCATCTTAGGCATGGCCAAGATCGTCGTTTCTCTTGTGGTCTTCACGCTGCTTCTGATACTCAGGAGCCAAAACCCATACGAGACAGCCGCGAAAGCTATCGTCACTTCGTTATCGGCCCTGGTTCTCTTCTGGCTCTCTAACAGCCTCACGATCGGGTTCTCCACAACACTCGACGCGATCTTCCTAAGCGCAGGTGCGGGGAACACTCTGGGCAAGATCGTGTGGGGTCTCATCGGTGCCGGCGGAATGTACGCCTTCCTTCGTGTGCTCGAGTACCTCATCAAGCACACCGAAGAGCATCGTAATCTACAAGCCATCTGTGTCTTCGTCTCGTCGTTCGTCGCCGCTGTTCTTACTCTGTTCTTCTTCTCCTTCCGAAGAGTGCCGAATTTGCACGTCTACCTTTTCTTCGATCTGATTTTAGGCGTGGCGATCGGTGGCGTGCTTTTCATTGTGCGCACAGTAATCGGAATGGGGGACCCGAAGTCCACCCGCACCCCCTGGGTCTACCCAGGAGGCCGAGCCCGGGCTAACGAGGGCATGCACCCGGCCGCCCAAAAACCGGGCGGCGGGTGATGCCCAAGTCGTTAGCCCGCACGGAGCAACGTAAGCCATGTCGATGACAGAGGACGAAGCTCGATACGACCAATGGATGGCGGACCTGTACGCGGAGCATAGCGCGGAGGCCATCAAGGAGTTCACCGTCGAGTGTCTGCAATCCTACTACCTGAAGGACCCTCTTCTGGCGAGCGCCCCTTACCGCTCGCTAAGCGAATCTCGTGCTCTGCTTGCTAACCATCCCTCAGCAGCACTCGTTTTCGCAGCAACTGCCGTCGAGGTTGGCCTGAAGGTAGTCCTGCTGAAGCCGGTTGTGTATGGTCTCGTCCACGACGTTTCGGCGGCGGGTCTGATCACAGACCTGACCGTGAGGAACGGCGGGGACAAGTACCGTGACCTCCTGGTTCACATTCTTTCTAAGTTTGGGGGTGTAGACCTTCGGAACTTCAGTCGTGCCAACTCCAAGAAAGGTCTGTGGGAAGAGATTCAAATTGTGCAGGAACGCCGCAACACGGTCCTGCACCGTGCCGATGTAGCTTCCACCGAGGAAGCGGAGCAGTCTATTGCAGTGGCCTCCGTGGTACTGGAGGAACTGTTTCCTGCGGTAGTCACCAGCTTGGGCCTACATGTTCATGACGGTGTTCGTGTATGCAACGACTGGCGATGCAAATATCCGATGACTAATGGAAGCTTGTTGGCTAACGAGGACATGCACCCGGCCGCCGAAAAACCGGGCGGCGGGTGATGCCCCAGTCGTTAGCCGACGACGGAGGTGACCGATGCTGTGGACCTTGATTGGACTGGGGATCCCAACCGTGGTTTCCGTCGAGGGTGCCGTGAGCAGTAACAAGAGCAGTAGGGTGAAGGTGTCCTTGATCCTGGTAGCCTTGTTCGGGTTCTATATAGCGACGTCCTCGGCCTTCGTTGAACAAAGACAGAAACGCGAGGCGCAAGAACGGGCTCGTGAGCTAAGGGACAAGGTCGACGCAGCAAACATGCAACTGGAACAGCAAGGACAGGTTCTGAAACTCGTGAGCTTGACCGTTGGCGACCTTGGAATGCTCAATCGCCTATCAGGTGGCGAGAAATACTTCGTCCGCATCGCGGCCGACACCTCGGAAAAGCGACTCAAGGCATACTTATCGGATATCGAACGCAAGTTCAGCGGAGCGTCATCGAGCGGTCTGCTCTCCGTCCGGCCTCCAACGGCCGGTTCCAGGAATTATGAGTTGGTCTTTGGCAGCCAGTTGGATGTGGCGGCGGCAGAGGTGTTCCATCGCCTGGCCAACTCGCATCGCTTTCCACCAGACCGTCAAATTGCCGAGATACGACGCGAGCCGAGTTCGAAAAGGTGAGAGCGGTTCGCCCGGCTAACGAGGCGCTGCAGGCGACGGCCAAGAGCAGGCCGCGCCTGAGCGCCTGAGTCGTTGGACTAAACCGCTGCGCGGTAAGCAGGTGGCCGGCCACTAACCCGTAGCTGGACGAAGTTCGCCCGCCTGAATCCGCCGTCCTTCCTTTTCTTCCCTGGGAAGCTCCGATTGCGGAAACATGGAGTGGCTGCTCGGCAGCCCATTCCATCTGGCCAAGGAGCTTCCCCATGACCCCCCTTCGTCAACGCATGATCGAGGACATGCAGGTGCGCAACCTGTCTCCGCGCACGCAGGAGTCCTACTTGTTCCAGGCAGGGCTATTCGCCCGCCACTTCGACCGGTCACCGGCACTACTGGGCCCCGAGGAGATTCGCGCCTACCAGCTCTATCTGACCAACGAAAAGAAGCTGGCCCCCAATCCCATCCTGCTGGCCGTGGCGGCCCTGCGCTTCCTCTACCAAGTCACCCTCCACAAGAAGTGGACCCTGCCAGAGGTCCTCCCCCTGCCCCGCAAGCCCCAGAAGCTGCCCGTGGTTCTCAGCCCCGAGGAAGTCCGCCGTTTTCTGGACTGCGTGGAGTTCTTCTCCTCCTTGGAGTCGCTCCGAGACCGGCCGGCCTTCCTGCGCTACCTGGCCCGGACCCGCAAGGCCGACTGGGTGGTCTACGCCAAGCCGCCCTTTGGGGGACCGGAACAAGTGCTCCAGTACGTGGGACGCTACACACACCGCGTGGCCATCTCCAACCATCGCCTGCTCGACATCCAAGACCGCCAAGTCCGCTTCCGCTGGAAGGACTATCGGGACGGCAACCAGCAGAAGACCATGGCCCTGACGGCCGAGGAGTTCATCCGCCGTTTCCTGCTCCACGTCCTCCCCGACGGCTTCCAACGCATCCGCTACTACGGTTTGCTCGGCAACCGCCACCGCCAGCAGAAGCTGGCGTGTTGTCGCCAACTGCTGGGCATGTCGCCATCCGAGACTCCCGCGGCGGAGCCTTCCCGGGACTACCGCGACCGTTACCAACAGCTCACCGGATCTTCCCTTTGGGAATGCCCAGTCTGCCGCCAGGGTCGCATGCTGGTGGTGGAGATTCTGGCCGCCGTCCACCGGCGCCGAGCCATCGCCGACAGCTCATGACCACCCCGCCTCACCGCCAATCCATGCACAGGGGAGCTCGGTTGGACCGAGCCAACGGACCAGTGTTACCGCAGTGTCGCATACACCGTCCCGCCAGCCCTCTGATCCTCTCCGCTCACACCTCACCCCCTGACCGCCAGCCCCGGGATGGCGGCCGGCTCTCCACACGCTCACCCTGGGCGTCCCTCCAGCGGCCTTGCCGGGAACTCCACCGCGCGATACAATCCCCATAGGTGGGCGTAGGGCAGCGGTTCAGCCCAACTGATTTTTAGCCCACCGGTTGCGGGGCGGAGGCTTCCTCCCGCTCCCCTGGCTCTGCGCGCCGCAACCGGCAGGCTAAAAATCCTCTGAGATATGAAGTGTGCAGGAGCGCGTAGTGCGGGAAATCCGCACGCTACGTGCGATGTGGCGGGGGCTGGAATCCGGCTCACGGTTCGGCTAGTGAGGCACTCCCAACGGAAACGGGGAGCAATGGATAGGCCGACCCTACGGAGCAACGGCACCAGCCCTCGACCCTACCGGGCGACGCGGATTCCTCTTGACAGGCACCCTCAAAAGGTGGTAGGCAAACAGAGGGAGGGAGGCATCACCATGGGGATCCGTATTCGACTCATTACAGCGCTGGCTTTGCTAGCCAGTGCCGCCCTCACATCACGCGCTCAGGAGGTGAGCGCCGGAGTGACAGGGTTAGTGACAGATCCTTCGGGAGCGGCGGTGGCCGATGCGTCAGTGACGGCTCGCGATTTGGAGCGGGGGACCGTCTGGCAGACCAAGACTAACGCCGAGGGCGTTTACGCACTGCCGCGTATCCCCACCGGAAGGTATGAGATCCGCATCGCCGCACCGGGGTTTCGCACGGCTGTGCAGCCGAGCGTGCTGCTGGAGGTCAATCAGCGGGCGCGGCTTGACGTTCAGCTTGAGCTGGGCAGTTTGACCGAGACTGTCGAGGTCCGAGGGACTGCGGCGCTGTTACAGACCGAGACGACGCAGGTCGGCGCGGTCATCGGCGCAACCACCAGCGTGAATCTGCCGCTCAGCGGCCGGAACTTTGTGGCTCTGACACTGCTTGTGCCGGGCGTGACCACTCCCAACATGGCTGGCTTCAGCAGCGGCCGACGCACTACCGGCGGAGGCCGCCCCTATGTCCATGGCAACCGTCAGGAGGCGAACAACTTTCTGCTGGACGGGACCGACAACAACCATGCCACCTCCAACATGGTCAGCTACCAGCCCAGCGTGGACGCCATCCAGGAGTTCAAGATGATCACGAACAACGCCCCGGCCGAGTTCGGTAACTTCCAAGGGGCCGTGATCAACGTCACCATCAAGTCAGGGACCAACGAGCTGCATGGAAGCATCTTCGAGTTCATCCGTAACGACAAGCTGAACGCCAATAGCTGGGCGCGAAACTGGCAGGGCGCCGGAAAGCCCGCCATGCGTCATAACGTGTTCGGAGGAGCCGTTGGCGGCCCGATCCGCAAGGACAAGTTGTTCTTCTTTACCGATTATGAAGGTACACGGCGGGCCACCCCGGGCGCGCCCGGCCTGATCACGGTCGTGGCGGCCGAGTTCCGGCGCGGCGATTTCTCACGGCTCTTGAGCGAGCACGGCATTCAGCTTTATAATCCGCTCACGCTGGATGCTTCAGGCCGCCGCCAGCCTTTCCCCAACAACCAGATACCCGCCAGCCTCGCGGACGTGGTCGCGCGAAACCTGTTCAGCTCGGAGCTGTATCCGCAGCCGAGCAACCCCTCGCTCCGGTTCAATGCTTATAATCAGACGAGCCAATACGTCAACACCGATCAGGGCGATGTCAAGATCGACGCCAAGCTCTCCCCCAAAGACGATTTTTCGGCCCGCTACTCTAACAGCCGGCACGACGTGCCCGCCGTGAACTCCTTCGTTCTGCTGTTCGACGAGTTCTTTACCGCGCCCTTCCAGGCGGGCGTTCTCAACTGGACACGCACGCTCAGTCCCACCTTGGTGAACGAACTCCGCGTCGGGTTTAATCGGATTGGCTTCAGCGATGGCGGGGCCGACAAGGGTGTGGGGAACCTGGCTGAGAAGCTCGGCATTGTGCGGGGCAACGAGCGCCAACCTGGGCTGATGGCTCTGCAATTCAGCGGCGGGCTGGCCACCGGCCTGGGCCGCACTAACATGACCCGCCAGCGCTTGATCGCGAACAATACCTTTCATTACGCCGATAACTTGACCATCGTTCGCGGGCGGCACTTGATGAAGACGGGAGGCCAGGTGCTTCGCCAGCAAGCCAACAACTTCTTCGCTGGCAACAACGGGGTCACTGGGTTTATCCGTTTCACCGGCCAGTACACCGCGGGGCCGGCCGCCGGCGCCCCAGCCCGTCAGACGGGCCTTGCGGAGGCAGACTTCTTCTTGGGCTTTCCGACTCGTCTCGGCCGAGGTGTGGACACTGGCACATGGGGCCACCGGAAGAACATCCTGGGCTTTTACTTCCAGGATGACTGGCGGGCCAGCGATTCGCTGACGCTGAATCTTGGCCTCCGTTGGGAATACCACACGCCCTTCTATGAAGTTTGTGACCGCCAGTCGAACTTTGAGCCGTTCAGCGGGAAACTGCTTCTGGCCGGCAAGGACGGTAATAACCGCGCGCTCTATTACGGTTACAAGCGGGACTGGCAGCCCAGGGTCGGATTTGCCTGGACGCCACCTTGGCTCGGCCGGAAAACGGCACTCCGAGGCGCTTACACTATCTCCTCATTCATGGAGGGCACCGGCAGCAACCTGCGCCTGCCGCTGAACCCACCTTTTAACACCGAGTACGAGGCCATTTATGAGGGTCAGATCCGGCCAGTCTCGACGACCGGTGAGGGCCTCACAGTGCTTAAAGCTATGGATCCCTGGCGGAATGTCAACATCCGGCTCTGGGATCCCTTTGTCCGCCCAGCCCACGTGCAGCAGTGGAGCTTCATCATTGAGCGTGAGCTCCCTCAGGAGACAGTCTTCTCGGCCGGCTACGTCGGCCAGCATGGCACGCACTTGATCGTACCAATGGCGTACTTCCAGCGGCGGCTGCCTCCGGGCGGGCGGATCGAGCCGAGTCCCTATCTGGCTGGCAACCCCTTGCTAGCTGGCATTGCCCAGATTAGCGGCACGGAAGCGAACGGCAATCAGCGCTACGACGGGCTCCAGGTGAGCGTGCGGCGGCGCTGGAGGGCCGGACTGCATTACATGGTAGCCTACACCTGGTCGAAGGGCATGAGCGATAGTTCCGGGTTTTACGGTGAGGGCGGCCAGGCTGGCGGTCAGTCTGCTTATTGGCAGTATCGGTACGACCGGCGAGCCGAGTGGGGTCCGTCTTACTTCGATGCTGCCCACGCTCTCGTTTACTCTTGGATCTGGGAGCTGCCATTCGGCCGCCGGAAGCGGTTCGGCGCGACTTGGAACCCCATGCTGGATATGGTGCTCGGCCAGTGGCAGATCAGCGGCATCCTCAACCTCCACACCGGATTCCCGCTCACTATCACGGCCCTGGACCGCTCCGGCACGGGCTCCCGCGGTCCGCGTGCCGATCGTGTTGCCGATGGCAAGGGCAGCCGCGAAATCGGCCCAGGAAAGGCGTGGCTTGACAGGCAAGCCTTCCGCCAGCCCGTGGCGGGCACCTTGGGCAGTTCGGGCATCGGCGTCGTACGGGGTCCGGGCTACAAAGCCGCCGACATCTCAGCGCAGAAGTTCTTTCGCCTCACTGAGTCAAAGCGCTTGGAGTTCCGCGCCGACGTTTTCAACGTCAGCAACACGCCCCAGTTCAACGCTCCGGATAGGGCTGTGCAAAGCGCAACTTTCGGGGAGGTCGCGTCCGCACAAGGGGAACGCCAGATACAGTTCGGCATGAAATTTTACTTTTGATGCATGGCACCGGCATGCACGAAAAGGTGGAGCGTTCGGGCTGTACAACTGCGATAAAGCGCCGAACATTCCTCAAGAGCGGCGCTGGCGCCATCTTAGGCCGGAGGCGCTCCCTGCTGGGGTCGCCCGCACGGCCCAACATTATCGTGATCATGACCGATGAACAGCGGTGGGACACCATCGGCGCCGATGGGTGCCCCTGGATGGTGACACCGCATGTGGACCGGCTGGCGCGCGAAGGAGTAGTGTTCAGCAACGCTTACTGTGCCTCTCCGGTGTGCGTCGGGAGCCGCGCCGCCTTCCACTACGGGCTCTATCCCCCCGGCACCGGCATCTACTCCAACGGCGACCCCTCGGACGGCTCACGTGAATGCATGTGGAGCCTCCGGCAGAGCGGTTACTATTGCGCGGCGATCGGCAAGAATCACTACGTGCCGTTTGAGTCGCGGGCTTGCGCCTGGCATGAGCGGGTCATCGTGGAGAATAAGAACGGTGTCGCCACGTTCAAAGACGCCTGGGACAAGTTCTTGCAGTCCAGGGGAATTCCGCGCCCCGTCAAGCGTTACGAACGGATTGGACGGCAAGCTTTTCGCGAGCGCTTCGGCGCCCACACCTGGGAATGGGAACCCGAGACGCACGCCGATTTTTTCGTCGGCAACCGCCCCGTCGAGTGGATCAAGAAGTACGACCGCCGCGAGCCCTTCCTGCTGTGGGTAGGATTTCCGGGTCCTCACACTCCCATTGACCCTGTAAAAAGGTACGCTGACCTTTACCTATCAAGAGAGGTTCCCAAGGCGGTCGGTAGCCGCGAAGAACTCGATCGAAAACCGTGGGAGCAACGCAAGCAGTTCGAGTACTGGCACATTGACGACAACGACGACGGAATCTGGCTAAGTGACGCTACTGCCGAGAAGATCGCCCGGCTGCGTGCCCACTATTATGGCAACATCACAATGATTGACGAGAAGATCGGCGAGATCTTGGACGCGCTGAAGCAGAGGGGCTTCCTGGATAATACCATCGTGGTTTTCACTTCCGATCACGGCAACATGTTGCTGGACCACGCGCTCTTCGTGAAGTGGAGCGCCTACGAGGCCTCTATTCGGGTGCCGTTGCTGGTCTGGTACCCGAAGGCTTTTCCTGGAGGACGCCGAACCGCCCGCCTCACGCAAGCTTTTGATATTGTGCCGGCGCTATTGACGGAGGCCAATGCCCCGATTCCCGAGGCTCGGCACTGGCAAAGCTGTGCGAGATTCCTCCGGGCGCAAGGCGCTCCCGAGCCGGAGCGCAAGTACGTATTCGCAATGGTGGGCAAGTCGCGCCAGTGTCCCAGCACCTTTGCCGTGGTTCGCTCCCGGCGCTTTAAGTACGTGTATTATTACAACTCCGAAAGCCGGGAACTGTACGACCTGCGGAGCGACCCCAATGAGTTGGTCAATGTCGCCTTTCACCGGGAGTACCTGACGACCTGCGCGGAGTACGAAGAGGCGCGCCGCCGGTGGGTGACCAGCCAGGGAGCCTGGCAAGGTTAAACCGTAATTGTTTACCGCCTCCGAGGGTGTGCCTCTCGCAAACCCCGTGTGCGGCAGAACCTGCGCGGGCGGAAAGTGATCGCGGCTGGAAGGCATGTGGCAAGTCGGCTTCGAGACTGCGGCGGCCTGTCTTGCTCCGCCTCTGGTGCTCCAGATCTGCCGCTGGTGAGCGCACGGCGGCTCCATCCTCGATCAGGCCCCAAGTCGAGGCGCACTTGTCCCCCCGAGGGGCCGGGATGGAGTGTGCCTCTCGCTAATCCCGAACTGCATGAAGACATGGGAGTTGCGCCTCTCTAGTCGGTTCTCGCCAGCCCTCGGGGGTCACAGCATTCCGCGCGTCCGTTTTGGCGTCGCTCCGTAGCCGACCGGCCCGTCAGGTCGAGAGCCCCCGGTATTCTTCCGGGAGAGAATCGCTCTCCCGCTGCTGTTGTCCCCACCCGCCGGCCCTGCCAATCCGCCGGAATCGGCACCCGTCGAAGGTCCGCCCCCTGGGCGCAGGAAGCCAGCGAAGACCGCCGTCACGGGCGCGGCAGGCCGGACGGGAGGAAGCGGAGCGAGGTATTAAATACTCCGGCCTACGGCCACAGAGTTGCCCGAAGCACGGTCGGTCCAAACGCCAGAGGTAGGGCCGGTCGTGGCGGTCCCTCAGGTGGGCGGCCTCCACCACCGCTACGAACGCCGGGCAGCGTGAGAACAGCAGCGCTGCCTCATTCTCCCTCTGGGATAGGTGTGTCGCGAGGGCTGGTTCTCACCGCGCGAACCCGCCGCCCGCCGTGACCGGGTAACCACCGAGGGCCGGTTGCCGCACAAGTCCACCCTGGTGCCGCCCACTCCACCGCGTTCCGGGCTGGCCTTCGCCTCTCCCCGGCCCGCGCTCAGCCGCCATTTGGCTCGGATCAGATTTTCGATAGGCACAGACCTGCCAAATGCCCCCAACCGTGCGACTCCGTGTGGTCGCTTCGCCCATCCGGCCGAGCCCTCCATGCTACTATCCTCTGGATGCACCGTCTCTCAGCCGTCGCTCTCGCGGCGCTGCTGTTCTTTGGCGTCCTGACGGTCTGGATTCCTCACCGCTGGCCCGTGCACGCGCTTCAGGCCGGCGTGTTCATTCTATGTATCCCCTGGGCCGCCGTGATAACCCTCCGCGCGCGCCCCCCGCGAGGCAGCCTCGTTTTGATCCCCCTCGGCGGTGCAGTTCTCTGGGGACTCCTCCAGCTTCTGTTCGGGTGGACCGTCTACCGCTTCGAGACTTGGAACGCCGTGCTCACCTGGACCACTCATCTCGCAGTCTTCTGGCTAGCCCTCCAGATCTTCGCCCTGCCCGAGAACCGCCTGTGGTCTCGAAGGGCCCTCCTCTACTTCGGTTTCGCCCTCAGCGTCCTTTCGACGGTTCAGTATTTCACCACCCCGGGCAGGATCTTCGGGATCTTCGCCGTCGATTACGCCAACGTCGGCCCCTTCCTTAACCGCGACCACTACTCCACCTTCGTCGAGCTGATCCTCCCGCTGGCCCTGTTCGAGGCCCTAAGGGAGCGCCGCCGTACGCTCCCCCATGCGCTCATGGCCGGAGCGCTGTTCGCCTCCGTCATCGCAGGGGCTTCCCGGGCCGGCTCGATTCTGGTCACCCTCGAAATCCTCGTGGTACTGTTTCTTGGGTTGTCTCCCCGGTTCGCGCCAGCGGGCAGGTTGGGCCGGGCGATTTCGTGGACCGCCCTGTTCGCGGTGGTCTTCGTCGCTGTGGTCGGCTGGGAGGTGCTCTGGCGCCGGTTCCAGGATCCGGACCCCTACCGTGGCCGCCGCGAGCTGCTCCAGTCCTCCATCGCCATGCTCCGCGACCGCCCTTGGACCGGCTTCGGCCTCGGCACTTGGCCAACGGCCTACCCCTCCTATGCGTTGTTTGACACCGGCCACTTCGCCAACCACGCCCACAACGACTGGGCTGAGTGGGCCGCCGAGGGCGGCCTGCCGTTCCTCCTGATGCTGCTCGCGGTAGCCGGCTGGAGCGCGCGCCTGGCGATCCGGTCGCCCTGGGGTATCGGCGTCGTCGCCGCCTTGCTCCATTGCCTGGTCGATTTCCCGATGCAGCGTCTGGCCATCTCCGCAATCTTGTTCACCTTACTCGGCGCCCTGGCGGCGGCTGCTGGCGCCTCTTCGCTGGGGCCGCGTTTCTCCGCATACTCCGCTGTGCATGGCCGATAAGCCCAGTGAGAGCGGATAGCTCTCGCCCGGTCTGGCTCTCCCAATCGCCGGGTCCGGCCTCCAGCGGAGTGGACGGTGAATCACAAGTGTGTTCGTGCGGTGGTGTGCGCGCTCGCGCTGATGCTCTTCAGCGGTGCGCTGCAACCTTTGCTCGCCAAGACAGGCAGCCGGTCCAAGAAGGCATGGGTCGCCTCACTCGCCGCCTTGGCCGCGGCCAACTTCCTCGATGTGCACGTTTCCAGCGGGCAGTTCGAGGCCAACCCTCTCTTACGCAACGCTCAAGGACGCTTCAGCCTGGCCCGAGGGCTCCTCTTCAAGTCCGGGCTATCCGCGGGCGCTGTTGCGGTACAGCTTCTCTTCCTCCGGAAGGCGTCAGCGGAGGACAGCTACACTCCCACGGCTGTCGCCAACTTCGCGGCCGCTGGCGGCCTTACAGCTCTGGCCATCCGAAACCACTGCGTGGCGGATGCTTACGCCGGCGCCACGGCGCCCCGTTGAAACCCTGCCCGAGGTTTCAGCGATCCAGTTCCAGCCTCAGGTTGCGGAGCGACAAAGTCCCTTCGATCCGCCTCGTCCCTGGAGCACGCTGGTACCTCAACGCTATACGCGCCAGTCTGAAGTCCCCGGGAGTGTTGAACCGCCCGCTCCCCTCGCGCCACGTCTCCCCGCGCGCCTGCGCCCACCTCGCCATCACCCCGTCCGCCCGCGTGACCTCCTCCACTTCCCACCCCAGCCCCTCCGCCGTCTCGAACCCCTCCGTCTCGTACTCCCAGCGGAAGCGGTAACTCCTACCCGGCAGTACCACCACGTACTGCCACAGTATCTCGCACTGCTCCGGCTGCCCTCCCGACAGGTGCATCCGCAGCACGGGCTGGCCCGCATCGAGCGTGACCGTCAGCCCTTCGGCAGCACCCAGTCGCCAGTCAAAGCCACGCGATCGCGGCCCCGTCTCGAATCCCCCGTTGGTCAGCGACACTCCCCTCTCCGGCCGGAGGGCCGCATAGTTGATCAGCTTCCGCGCCGCCATGCCGTTCCACAGCGCCACCGCAGCCTCAACCCGCCGCTCCTCCAGCATCCGGTCACAGCAGGCCAGCAACAGCGGCGCATCTTCCACGCTCCCAGCCACTATCAGACGCCCGGCCGCCTCCGCCGCCGCCTCCCAGCGGCGTTCCCCCAGCAGGAACGGCACATATTGGCGCAGCGCCTCCGGCCGTTCTGGTATCGCCCGCTCGAGTATCCTTGACCCGTCCTGACTCACCCACCAGCACAGCCGGAACAGCGGCGTCATCTCCCCGTAGGCGGTCCCCGCCGCCTGCCGTACCCACTTCCAGAACTTCTCTCTTTCTCCGCTCCGGAAGTAGTAGTGCGCCAGGGCGCTCCGGGGATCGTGAGTCTTGTCCACCCGCACCGCCTCCAGCAGGCACTTCTCCGCCTTCACTGGATCGCCGTTGGTCTCCGCCAGCAGGCCCAATTCGATCCAAACCGCTGAATCCAGCGGGTTCAAAGCCGCCGCCTTCTCCAGCACCGCCAGCCGGGGCCCTTCCTCCTCCAGCCTATCCAGCAACTCGGCCTGCCGTACCCGGTAACGGGCGCTCGTCGGCGCCAGCTCGATCGCCCGCCGAACGCTCTCCCGGCTGTCCTGGGCAAACAGCGCCTCCGCGTACGCCAGCCGCAGGGACCAATAGGCGGCCACCGTCAGAGCCGCCACGGCCGCCACCCCCGCCACGACGCGGCCCGCACGTCCTGCCATCACGGTTCTCTCAGCCGCAGCAGGACCGCTGTTCCGGCCGCCAGCTCGGCCTTTGTACCCAGTCGCGTCGTCCACCAGCTCACTTCCATGGAATCCTCGGTCAGCGGCCTCAGCCGCATCCTCCCCTCCGCTCCGGCAGCGCCCCGCCAGCCAACCTCCTCCGCATCCGGGCTCCAGACGCCCTCGAACTGGAACAGAACCTCCGGCGAGATGAGCCGATCCGTCACCCTGTAACGCGCGTGATACCGCCCCTTCAGCACCTCTCCTTCTTCACTGACCACCATCTCGATGTAGCTCGGCGGATACACGCCCTTCTCCTGCTCCGCCCGCCTGCCCGGCACATAGTACCAAGATCCCCGAAACCGGCTGCCCGCTCCTCTTGTGACTGCGTCCGACCCGGTCACCCTCGCCGGCCCGGCCGACGCGCCAGGAGCGGGCTCGGCCTCCTCGGCGGCCTTCCCCAGCTCCTGCTCAGCTCTTGGCGCCCCAGCCGCCGTTTCGATGCCCCGCATTTCCGCCTCCTCGGCTTCGCCCCGCACGCTCGGCAGTTCTTCTCCCTCCGCTCTGAGGGGGATCCCGCCCGCTCGCGCTCTCCGCCCCTTGATTGGGGCAGCCTCGCCACTCCCGGTCGTGTGCCCCGCGGGTTCAGTTGCCCTGCGCTCCGCCCCCGCCAGGCCTGCGGCGAACCCCGCCGGCTGGCCAGCTCCATGCTGCCATAGCCACAGCAACGCCGCCAGTCCCGCCCCCCCTGCCGCGGCCCAGATCCACACCGCGGCCCTGACCTTGGCTGGCCGCAACTCCCCTGGCCCTGTTCGTCCCGCCGGCCCTCCGGCGCCCTGCTCCCTCTCCAGCCCCGCGTCGTATCGCCCTCTCTTCTCCGGATCCGTGAGCACCTCCACCATCGCGTTGAGCCGCTTCAACTGCAACTCCGCCAGCCGCCGCTCCTCCACCTCTTGCCAGCGGTCTGGGTGCAGCATTCGCACTAAGCTCTTGTAGGCTCTGCGGATCTCCTCCCCGCTTGCCGACGGCGATACTCCCAACTCCTCGTAATAGGTCATAAGTTTGATGGCGGGTATTACACTTGTCTTACTTCCTGCTGGCTCACTTGTTCTGCTTTAATAGATCCTATTGAAATTCTTCCCGACATGCAATATACTAGGGCGAAGTCGTCCCATGCGGGAGGTATTATCAGTGCGCGCTTTACAGTTTGTCGTTTCCTTCCTGCTGGCCGGCGTTTTCACCGCCGGCAGCGCCGCCAATCCCTCCATCGGCCTGGCCCTTGCCAAGGGCAGTTTCCGTCTCGATGGCGCCACCGTTCGCGGCAATACCACCCTCTTCGAAGGCAGCCAGATCGAAACCGCCGCCGTTGCCTCCGAGCTCCGCCTCAATTCCGGTGTTCGGATGGTCCTGGGGGTGGCTTCCCTGGGCCGCGTCCACCGCGACCGCCTCGTTCTGGAAAAGGGCCGCGGCCGCCTCAGCCAAGCCACCGGCTATCGCGTCGAAGCCCTCGGCCTCCAGATCTTCCCCGGCTCCGCCGCCATTGTTTCCCTTGACGGCCCGGGGCGCCTCCACGTCGCCGCGCTCGGCGGGCCGGTCCGTGTGGCCAAGACCGACGGCGTAACCGTGGCCAGCCTGGCGCCGGGTAGCGCCCTTGACTTCGAGCCCCAGGTCCCAGGCGCGACTCCCGCTTCCGTGCTCACCGGCGTCCTCCAGAAGAAGAACGGCCAGTACCTGCTTACCGACGAAACCTCCGGCGTCACCGTCGAGGTCACCGGCGCCGATCTTGAGGACAAGGTCGGCAGCCGCGTCGAGGTCACCGGCGCTATCGACCCGGCGGCCAAGGCTGCCGCCGGGGCCTCCCAGGTTCTCCGCGTCATAACCATCAAGGTCCTCGGCCCCGGCCGCCGGCCTGCCGCCGTCGGCCTCACCGGGAAACAGAAGGCGATCATCGCCGGCGTGGTCATCGGCGCCAGCGCTACCGGCGCCGCCGTGATCGCCACGCGTGGTAAAGAGGAAAAGCCTCCTCTTAGCCCGTAACTCAGGCCGCTCGCGCCGCGCGGGGCGGGCCTTCTGGCGGCCGCGCGGTGCGAATAAATGCGAATTCGCTACAGTGCGCGTAACTACTCAGGTGGCATCCCGCCCGGGATGCCACCTGAAGGAAGCGGGCAACTGGGTTTGGTGTTGCCTCGGAAGGCTACGAGGTGTTGACCGCGGGTAAGAAGGGGTTGCCCAGGAAGA
>VFZS01000046.1 GCA_016871095.1 Acidobacteriota bacterium | reverse complement strand
CTCGCCCAGATCCAACAGTTCACGCTACTGTATCCACCCCAGGGCCAGAAGGGACCCCCTCGGGTGGCCACGGTGCTGTCGAAACAGACCCTGGCCCAGCAGAGCTTGGCCGAGGCGCTGGGCCTGAATCAACTGCGTAGTACCCCACCTCGGTAATACGTCAGACTGTCCACAACCTGCTCGGATCGCAGCCACTTAGCCGTGCGCGAACCCACCCCACAGTAAAGTCCCGCTAGTAGCTTCCCTTCCGGGAGCGAACCGCGGTGGGGAGGCACGCCAGCAAGCTTGCGGTTCGAGCCGCCTGTCGTTCCCGCAAGCCTCATCCGCCGGCAGGATGCGCGAGATGAGCGTGGATGGCGGTCGGCGGGACCAAGTTCTTGAGCACTACGCGGTGTCCGACACGACGCACGGTTCGAGACGAATCCACCCTAGGTGGCCAGCAGGGATCCCAGTGCGTCGAGAGGAGGAAGATCTCCAGCGGAGCCAATGGAGTACGCCGGTTCGATAGCAGTTGCCAGTTAGGATCTGTTTCCCAGGAAAGTTCGAAACGCATCCAGGGTGCCCCGCCACCGCGAACCGCGGGGACCGGGCGCCTATGCGGCGCTACTGCGCCTGGATCTTGAGAATCGTGAGTGAGTGCTTGGGGAACGTGTGGCTGAAGGCCGCGCCCTGGGATGAGGCGGCCTGCCGCCGGGTTTGAGGGCGGACTTTCCTGTCGTCGCCGAAGGTGTGGGTGGTCTTGAGATCGGCGTGGCTGAGTTCCCACACGTCCACGTTCCCGCCGGCCGGCGCCACGCCTTCGAGGCTGGCGCGGATGTCGTTCTTCTCGCTCCGGTTCAGCACGTTGACGTACACCGTGCGGCCCTTGGGTTCGTAAGTGGCGGAAACGTCCAGGTAGGGGATGGGCTTGCGATTGCCCACCTGATAGGTGGGCGCCTTCACCAGCAGGTCCAGCGACTGATTGCCTCTCTGCCTGGCGTATTCCATGAGCGGGAAGTAGATGGGTTGCAGGAAGAGGCCCTTCGCATTGGTGAAAATGGGCGCGATGACGTTCACCAACTGCGCCAGGTTGGCCATCTTGACGATGTCCGCGTTGCGGATGAAGGAGTTCAGGAACATGCCCATGGCCAGCGCGTCCTCGCAGTTGTAGATCTCTTCGAGGCGTGTCGCGCCGGTTGCGTGTTCGCTTCCGCCGCGCGCCCGGTACCAGACGTTCCACTCGTCGTAGGCGATGTAGATGGGACGGGGGTTGCGCATGGCGGACTGCGTGGCCAGAATCTGGCCCTTCAGCACTTCGATGTAGTTATCCACCAGTTGGCCGTTGGCCAGGAACCGCTCGAAGTTGTTATCACGGTTGCCGATGTAAGTGTGCAGCGAGATATAGTCGATTTCCTCCCGCAGCTTCTCGAGCACCACGCGATTCCAGCCGATCCAGTCGCCGCTGAAGAAGCTGGACCCGCTGGCGATCAGCTTGATGGAGGGATCCACGCGGCGCATGGCCTTGGCGGCCTCCAGCGCGAACTTGGAGTAGTCCTCGGCGTTCTTATGCCCGAGCTGCCAGGGACCGTCGATCTCGTTGCCCAGCCCCCAGTACTTCACCGCGTAGGGCCTGTCGCGGCCGTTCTTGCGGCGCTGGTCGGCCCAGTAGGTCTTCTGCGCGCCGTTGACGTACTCCACCCAGTCGCGCGCGTCGCTGATGGTTCCCAGGCCGGCGTTGATGCAGATGTAAGGCTCCACGCCGAGGCGCTCGCAGTAGCGCAGGAACTCGTCGGCGCCGAAGGTGTTAGGCTCGAGCGCGCCCCAGGCGCCTTCCGGACGCACCGGCCGGCTGGCGCGGGGGCCTATGCCGTCCTTCCAGTCGTAGCCCGAGACGAAGTTGCCTCCCGGCCAGCGCAGGATGGTGACGCCCAGGTTCCTGGTGGCCTCCATAACATCCTTGCGGTAGCCGTCGGCGTCGGCCAGCGGGCTGCCAGGCTCATAGATGCCGCCGTAGATGCAGCGCCCCAGGTGCTCGGCGAAGTTGCCGAAGAGGTGCGGGTGGACTTCCCCAAGCACGCGATCAAGGTCGATCTTGATGCGCGCCTCCGGCGCCTGCCCCGGCGAGAGGGCCGAAAACATAAGCAGCAGCAGGCCCGCGGCGGCGATGGTCTTGCGAAGTGACATGGTCTTTGACTCCTGCTTCTCTCTGTCTGTCATGCCTGGGCCACGGTCTCGACGATGGCGTCGCCGGTGCGGAACAGCTCGGGCTTGATTCCGGCGCCGATGCCCGGCAGCTCCGGCGGCGTGACGTGCCCGTCTTTCGGCACCGGCGCGTTGGTCACGAAGTAGGGGTACTGGTGGGTGTGCTTCCACCAGTTGCTCTCCATGATCAGAAAATTGGGCAGCGCCGTACACAGGTGCGCCGAGGCGATGTAGAGCAGCGGCCCGCCGCAGGTGTGGGGCGAGGTGGGGATGAAGCAGGCGTCCGCCATATCGGAGATCTTCTTGGCCTCCGACGGTCCGCCGCACCAGCACAGATCGTACATCACCACGTCGCAGGCCTTCTGCTCGAAAAACTCGCGGTACTCGTAGCGGGTGGCCAGCGTCTCGCTCATGCAGATGGGCACGCTGGTCTCCTGGGCCAGCCGGGCGTAGGCTTGCGCGTTGTTCATCAGCATGGCGTCCTCGAGGTACATGATGTGGTACGGCTCGAGCGCCTTGGCGATGCGCTGCGCGCTGGGCAGGTCGAAGCGCCCCCAGCAGTCCACGCAGATGTCCATCTGGAGGCCCACCTGGTCGCGGATCTCCCGGATCCAGCGCATGCCGTTCTCCAGGGCCTGGTTGGAGAGGTAGTGATCGGAGGCGCTGAACGGATAGATCTTCATGGCGGTGATGCCGCGCTCCAGCAGGAAGCGGACGATCTTCATGGTGTCCGGACCCATCCTGGTCTGCTCGATGGACCAGTAGTCGGTGGTGGTGTTGTAAACCCGCAGCCGCTGGCGGGTCCTGCCGCCCAGCAGGCGATAGAGGGGCAGACCCACGGCCTGGCCGAGCAGGTCGAGCTGCGCCATGTTGACGGCGCTGAGTATGCGCATGTCGGCGCCGCCTGCGTTGCGCATGGCCATGGCGTGATAGAAGGCGCGCCAGACGCCCTCGATATCCCGCGCGTCGCGTTTAAGGAGTTGCCGCGCGTAGTCCTTGAGCGCGCCGATCTCGCTTTGCCCGAAGGGGTACGTTTCGCCGGTCCCCACCAGGCCCTGCGGCGTGTGGAGGCGGACCCAGCAGAACTCGGCGCCCTCCGCGCGGCCCGAGCCGCCGCCGATGCGTATGTCCTTGCGGAAGGTCACCGCCTCGATGCGGGTGATGCGGAGAGGCTCGGCGTTGGCGGCGGCCTGTTGGGCCGCGGCGGGCAGCCTGCCCGCGCCCAAGGCGGCCAGCGCCCCGCCGGCCTGTCCCAGGAAGCTTCTTCGTGTGGGGTTCATCGTAGCCTGCCGTCGTTACGTTATACCGCAGGTGTGGCCCTCCCGGTGGAAAAGCGGCGGTGCAGTGTTGTATGTTCTAAGTGACGAGGGGTTTTGATGTCACGATACACCAGACGAGACTTCCTGAAGACGACCGCCGGGGTTGCCGGGGCGCTGGCCGCCGGCGGCGCGGTCACAACGGTGCGCGCGGCCAAGCGATCGGCCACGGAGTGGGTAACGCTGGGAAACTCCGGCGTGAAGGTCACACGGCTGGCCTTCGGGACCGGCACTTTCGGCGGGCGCGTGCAGCGCGAGCTGGGCCAGGAGCAGTTCACCAGGCTGGCTCGCTATGCGTACGAACGCGGCATTCGCTTCTTTGAAACCGCGGACGGCTACCGCGAGATGCCCCAGATGCTGGCCACGGCGCTGAAGGGCCTGCCGCGGGATTCCTACAAGCTGATGACCAAGTACCGGCTGCGCAGCACCGGCGACGCCCAGGAGACCATCGACCGGCTGCGCAAGGACCTGAACTCGGAGTACGTGGACATCCTGCTGCTGCACTGCGTCCGCTCGGCGAGCTGGCCGGCGGACTTCGAGCGCCTGCGCGACGAGCTCTCCGCGGCCAAGCAGAAGAAGACCATCCTGGCGCACGGCGCCTCCTGCCACGGGCTGGTGCCGCTGCGCGCCTTCCCCGGCACCAAGTGGCTGGACGTGGCGCTGCTGAGGGTCAACCATGACGGCACCCGCATGGATTCGCTGGCCGGCCGCGAAGACGATCAGGGCGACGTCAACGAGGTGGTGACGCACCTCAAGAAGATCCACGCGCAGGGGACCGGCGTGCTAGGCATGAAGCTGATGGGCGAGGGGCAGTTCACCACGCCGGAGCGGCGGGACGCTTCGCTCAAGTTCGTCCTGAAGCTGGGTACGGTGGACGCCATGACCATCGGCTTCAAGAGCACGGCTGAGATCGACGAAGCCATCCAGCGCATCGACACGCACCTGAACGCCTGATCACGCGGGGACCGCGTATTTCCCGATGTAGGCGTCCACTTTCGAGCGGGCCGGCGGGCGGTGGTCCAGGTAGAAGAAGCGCTCGGCGAAAGCCAGTCCGTGCGGCTGGCCGTATTCACGGTCGTCGTCCAGCAGGAACTGGCGCACGTAGGCGCGATCGGCGGTGCGATCACTGTCGCCGAGCAGCGGCAGCCGGCGGCGTTGGCGGGCCAGCTCCGCACGGAGCTTCGATCCCAGGTCGCCGCCGCCCTGCGAGCGGCACTCCACGATGGCGTCGATCTTCTTCTCGATGTGCGCTCCGGCATCCACTACCCGGTTGTACGGCTGGCCGGACCGGGCGTAGAAGTAATAGCGCTCGCACACCGGGTGCGGCCGCAGGCCCGCCTCCAGGTGCTCCGGGAAATCGTTGGCCATGCCGGACATCCAGCAGGCCTCCTCGACCGCCCGCCCGGTTACCCAGTGATCCGGGTTCTCCTCGCCGTGGCCCCACGGGTTGAAGGAGATCACCGTGTCCACCTTGAGCAGGCGGAACAGGAGGATCAGGCGGCCCCGAATCTCCGTGCTGGAGATGCCGTTCATGCGGTGGTTGCGGTAGTAGAAATCGAACGTCTCCTTGAATCCCAGCGCGGCGGCCATCTTGAAATGCTCTTCCTGGTTGCTCAGGATGTTCTGCGCGATGGTGCCGCGGCCGCACTTCTCGTCGTTGCTGGTGCGGATGAGGCAGCCGGTGTAGCCCTCGGCGATGAGCTTGGCGCACAGGCCGCCGGCATAGTAGGGAACGTCGTCCAGGTGGGCGTGAATGGCGGCGAAGACTTTGCCGCGGTGCGGCTGTCCGGATTGGTCTCTTTCCACAACGATGTCTGGTGACATGATTCGCCTCCCCGCGGCCTACAGCGGCGCCGCGTGCTCGTCGATGTACCTGCGGAGGTTGGCCGAGTAGTCCGGTTCCGGGCCGATGTAGCGGAAGGCCTCGGCGTAACCCAGGCCGAACTGCTCGCCCAGCAGGCGGAAATCCTCCATCAGGAAATGCTTCACGTAGGCGAAGTTGGCGGTGTCGTCGCTATCGCCCAACAGCGGCAGCTTCTTCCCTTGCTTGGCCAGCTCCCGGCGCAGCCGCGCCCCAGCGTTGCCCGCCGGGCCTTTGCCCACGTTGGCGACGTTGGCCCGGACCTTGTGATCGATGTAAGCGCCGATGTCCACGATCCGATTCACCAGGTTGTGCCCCTGCGGCGAGCGGGCGTGGTAGTACTTCTCGCGCACGTTGATGCGCTTGAGTCCGGCCCGGAAATGCTCCGGGTAGTCCTTGTCGCCGCCGGCCATCCAGCAGGCCGCCTCGGCCGCGCGCGAGACCACCAGGTGGTCGGGGTTCTCCTCGTAGTGGTTGTACGGGTCCAGAGTGAGGATGGTGTCCACCTGAAGCAGCCGGTACAGGAAGATGAGCCGCGCGCGGATCTCGATCTCGGCGTCGTCGTCCATGCGGTGGTTGCGGTAGTAGAACGAGAAGGCTTTCTTGCAGCCCAGCGGCTTGGCCACCGCGTGATTGTCGATCTCGTTCTGCACCACGCCGTGCCCCAGGGTCCGGCCCGCGGCCTCGTCGTTGGACACGCGGATGAGGTAGCCGGTATAGCCCTCGTCGATGAGCTTGGCCACCGTGCCGCCGCAGTAGAGCGGGACATCGTCGGAGTGGGGCTGTATGGCGGCCAGCACTTTGCCCTGGTGCGGCTGGCCGCGGCGTGGCCGCTCGATCACCAGGTCGTTGGCATAGGTGTAGTAGTCCGGCGTGGTGAAGGGGCTGTAGCCGGAGCGGGGCAGGGCGTAGGCGGTGGGTATGAACTTGGGCGGCAGCTCGCCCGGCGGGCCGCCGGTGGCATGCGGGGCTGCGCCCAGCGCGGCCGCCGGCGAGCCCAGGAAGGTGCGTCTCTCCATGGCTGATCCTCCTCCCGTATTCTCCAACACCAGCACCAGGCGGCACCTCCCCTGCCTGGGGGGAACGCGCTCGGGCTTCGGGGAGGTCGTCATGGGCGCCGGGGAGCAGCATCGAGATCCAGCCGGGCGATGGGGATCCGCCCGAACAGGCCGGGAGGCCTATTCCACTGCGGCGGGCGGCAAACCGGGGAGACCCGCGCTGTGCGGCATTGACACCGCCCGAGGGTCTGCCATACACTTGCCATATCAACAGGTCCGCAGCAGAAGGTGTGCAGGCAGGGTGTGAAGATCGATCTTCGGGCCGTAAGGAGAGAAGACGTGATGCGATCCTCAGCTACGGTGTTGCGCGATGGTTCGGCACTGGCCTTGCTGCTGTCCACATTCCTGATGGGCGGCAGCGCTCTAGGGCAGGAGACCCGGGGCGCCTTTACGGGAAGAATCCACGACGTCACTGGCGGCGTTGTGTCCGGGACCGAGGTGGAGGCCCTTCACCTGGCCACCCGGACCAAGACCACCACCCTCGCCAACGACACCGGGAACTACCTCATTCCCTACCTGTCCTCAGGCGCCTACCAGATCACCGCCACCAAATCAGGCTTCAAGCGGTATCTGCGGGAGAAGGTCGAACTGCGGCTGGGGGAGACGCTGACCCTGGACGTGACCCTGGAAGTCGGCGGAGTCACCGAATCGATCGTGGTGACAGACAAGGCCCCCATCTTCGACAAGACCTCGGCATCGCTGGCCACGGTCATCGACACCCGGGCTTTGGAGGAGCTCCCCATCCGCGAGGGCACGGTCGCCGAGCTGGCGACGCTGGCGCCCGGCGTCATGTACGGCACGCACATCCGGCTGGCCAAACCCGGCATGACCGGAGGAATATCTTCGCTTTCCACCGCCGGCTCCACTCTGGCCCGCAACGAATTCACCATTGACGGCGTTCCCAACGTCGCCGGCGACAACGCGATCGCCTACAGCCCCCCGGCCGCCGCCATCGCCGAATTCCGCATCAGCACCACCACCTATGATGCCAGCGTGGGGCACGCCATCGGCGGCATGATGGACATGGTCACTAAGTCCGGAACTAACCAGTACCACGGGCTGGCCCAACTGGTCGAACGCAACTCCGCCTTTGACGCCTGGAGTTCATTCGCTAAAGCGGCCGGGACACCTAAATACGTCTACCAGGACCATCACGGCGTGGCCGCCATCGGAGGGCCGGTGCGCGTCCCCAAGCTGTACCACGGACGGGACCGGACCTTCTTCTTTGTGACCGTGGACTACAACAAGTACGGCAATCCCTTTCCCAACACGGCCACGGTGCCCACCGCGGCAGAGCGGACTGGGAACCTCTCGGGGTTGTTCGCCTTGGGCAGCGTGGCTGATTACCAGTTGTACGATCCGGCTACCACGCGGGCGCTTGAAGGCAAGTTCGTGCGCAACCCCATTCCCAACAACATCATTCCCGCCGGCCGCATCAGCCCCATAGCCAGGAAGCTCCAGGAGTACTGGCCGATGCCGAATCTCGATAGGGTCACTGGTAACTTTCAGGTGCGGGACGCCATGGAACACCAGCGGTACAAGACCGTAACGTCACGGGTGGACCACACTTTCACGGAGAAGCACCGCACCTACCTGCGCTTCACGTGGGACAAATGGAACGTCAAGCAGATGAACCGGTTCGAGAACGCGGCCAGCGGAGCCGACATGTATTCGCGCAATACCCAGGCGGGTCTCGATCACGTCTATACCATCACGCCGGCCGTGTTTTTGAACGCCAAGTACGGTTATGCGCGCAAGCGGCGCTGGGAGGACCAGTTGCACGCGGGCGAATGGACCCGGTCGGACTGGAAGAGCGCCGGATTCTCGGACCGCCTGCTGAGCCTGATTCCGGATCGCTCCATCTATTTTCCCAGGATCGGCTTTGGCGACGGGATGACGGAGTTTGGCTGGGCGGGCTGGTCTGGCGCCGTCCCCTATGACGGGGCGGCGGACACGCATACCTTGGCTGCGCACGTGTCCTGGATCAAAGGCAACCACAGTATCACTTTCGGGGGAGATGTGCGGGTTTACCGGGAGACATATGCCTCCTGGCTGGTCGAGCAGCCTTACACCTATTTCGGAACCACTTACACTCGAAAGGATAATACGTCGGCGGCGCCGCGACAGCGGGGGGCTTTTGCGGCCTTCCTGATGGGTTTTCACGACTCCGCGCAAATGGGCATCACCGACAATTGGGCGGCTCAGCAGTTCTGGTCCGGCTGGTATTTTCAGGACAACTGGAAAGCCGGCCCGCGGCTGACCGTCAACCTCGGTCTTCGGCATGAGTTGGAGAGCCCGGTAACCGAGCGCTATGACCGCATGCTGAATGGCTTCGACCTGACCACCTCGCTGCCCATTGAGGCGGCGGTGCGCACCAACTACGCAGCCCGGCCGTTTCCGGAAATACCCGCCGACCAGTTGAGGGTTCGGGGCGGGTATTTGTTCGCCAGTTCTGGAAACCGCGGGCTGTGGAAACGGGACAACCGCAACTTGATGCCGCGCATCGGCGTGGCTTATGCGCTCGACCGGAAGACCGCGCTCAACGCGGGCTTTGGGATGTACTTCGAGAATCTGGGTTTGACCACCACTGTCAATCCCAGACAGCCAGGCTTCTCGCGTATGACTTCGGTCAGTTCCTCCAACGACAACGGCGTGAGTTTCGTCACTACGTTCGCCGATCCGATCCGGGAAGGACTGCTCCAGCCCGTGGGCAAGAGCCTGGGACTGATGACGGACATCGACGGCGGCGGACGGACCTTTGAACGGTTCATCACCAAGAACCCCTATTCGCAGCGGTGGTCGCTTGGCGTGCAGCGGGAACTGCCGTTGAACGCCATCCTCCGGGCGACCTACATCGGGAGTCACACGGTTCGCCTGATGATCAACCGGAACTATAACGCGGTGCCGCTTCAGCACCTGTCCACATCTCCGGTTCGGGATCAGGCCAAGATCGACTGGATGAGCGCGAATGTTCCGAACCCGTTCCGGGGCGTGTCCGGAGTGACCAGCGGGTTGTTCACGGGCGCCACCATGAGCCGCGCACAACTGCTGCGGCCTCATCCCCAGTTCGGCGATTTCTCCATGGGGGAGCCTTCGGGCTACGGCACCTACCATGCCCTCCAGGTGGACTTCGACCGCCGCTTCGCGCAGGGCTTTGACTTCGGCGGCGCCTACACCTGGTCCAAGACGATGGAAGCCATTTCGTTTCTAAATGGCGCCGCCCCCGCTCCTTATTACCAGATCGGCAGCAACGATCGGACCCACCTGTTCAACGTGCATAGCATCGTGCATCTTCCGTTCGGCCGGGAGCGGAGATTGGGGAGGAACTGGCCTGGAGCGGTCAATCACCTGCTGGGCGGCTGGCAGATTGGGAGCCTGCTGCGTATACAGGGAGGCGCGCCCATGTCTTTCGGGCAGTTCGTGTTGAAACCGGGCAAGCGCCTTACCGACATCCTGCTGCCGGGCGAAGAGCGCAATATCCGGCACTACTTCAAGAATTACAACTACTATCTGAGCAAGAACGGAGGGAACGCCGCCGCGGCAACCGCCCAGTTGAACGCCGAGTACCCCTTCGAGGTCGCCTCCTCCATCAGCGGGCTTTCGTGGAACTTCCGCACCATCCCGGAGCGGTTCTCCTGGATCCGGGCCCCGGGCTACGTGCTGCTGGACGCCAACCTGAAGAAGGAAATCAAGCTAGCCGAGGCCCGGAGTCTGTCGATACGGGTGGATGCCAGCAATCTTCTGAACAAGTGCAACTGGTTGAACGTGAACACAGGCTGGGCCAATGCCACAACGTTTGGGGTCGTCGGCTCACAAAACGGCTATCCGCGCCAGCTCCAGATCTGGCTCACCTTCAAGTTCTAATATGGGGCGACCTGGTCAGGCCTCAAGTTGAGCCCGGCTGAGTCTTTCTTCTGAGGAAGCCGGGCCAGGCCCGCGCGCCGCAGCGCTTCGTGGCCGGCGACGGAAACCCGCACGGGCGTCAGATCGCCGGCCCGATAGCGGCGAACCGGGGTTGGCCGCCATCCATCGACTGAGAGGGACAGGCCGCGGGGCTCCCCGCGGCGGGCCGGTCATGAGACCGGCTGCTATAGTGGTGTTCTGTGTTCCATCAACTGGAAGAGCGCATTCGGGAGCACGTGTCGGCGCGGGTGAAGGACCTGTACGGCGTCGAGGCTCAGGTGGCCACCGAGCAGCCGCGGCAGGCGGAGTTCGGCGAGGTGGCGCTGCCGGTGGCCTTTCAACTGGCCCGGCAGTTGCGCCGCGCGCCCAAGGCCATCGCCCAGGAGCTGGCCGGGGCGCTGGGTTCGCTGGAAGGCGTCGCGGCTGTGGAGGTGGCGGGCAACGGGTACCTCAATGTGCGGCTGGACCGGGGCCTGTACGCCCACCGGTTGCTTGAGGGCCATGACAAGCTGAAGCTTGTTCTACCGGGCAAGATCATCGTCGAGCACACCAACATCAACCCCAACAAGGCCGCGCATATCGGGCACCTGCGCAACGCCGTGCTGGGCGACACCTTCGCCCGGATGCTGCGCGCGCTGGGCCACACCGTCGAGGTGCAGAACTACATCGACAACACCGGTGTGCAGGTGGCCGACGTGGTGGTGGGCTTCCAGCACCTGGAGCGCAAAACGCCCGAGGAGGTCGAGCGGCTGATCCGGGAGGGCGCCCAGAAGTTCGATTACTACTGCTGGGATCTGTACGCCCGCGTGTCGGCCAACTACCACGAGAACCCGCAGGCGCTGGCCTGGCGCGAGGAGGCGCTGCACGCCATCGAGGCCGGGGAAGGCGCGGCGGCACGCCTGGGCCAACTCGTGGGGAATGCCATCGTACAGGCGCACCTGGCCACCATGTGGCGCCTCGGCATTGTTTACGACGTGCTGCCGCGGGAGAGCGAGATCCTGCACCTGAAGTTCTGGGCCGCGGCTTTCGAATTGTTGAAGGCGCGCGGGGCGATCTACCTGGAGACGGAGGGCAAGAACGCGGGTTGCTGGGTGATGCCGGCTTCGGCCTTCGCCGCGGAAGGCGGCCCCGAGGACAGCAAGGTCATCGTGCGCTCCAACGGCACGGTGACTTACGTGGGCAAGGACATCGCCTACCAGCTCTGGAAGTTCGGCCTGCTGGGAAAGGACTTCTTCTACCGCACCCTGATGCGGTATCCCGACGGGCATCAGTTGTGGGTGAGCGCGGACCAGCCGGGCGAGGAGGCGGCGCCGGAGTTCGGGCGCGGGACGCGAGTGTACAACGTCATCGACTCGCGGCAGTCCTACTTGCAGGACGTGGTGGTGGCGGGGCTGCGCGCGCTGGGATACACGGAGCAGGCGGAGCGCTCGGTGCACTTCGCCTACGAGATGGTGGCGCTGTCGCAGCGCTGCGCGGCGCAGTTAGGCATCGAGCTTTCCGAGGAGGACCGGCAGCGCTCGCACGTCGAGGTGTCGGGCCGCAAGGGCCTGGGCGTCAAGGCCGACGACCTGATCGACAGGCTGATCGAGGAGGCCCTCGCGGAAGTGGCTTCGCGGCATCCCGAGGAACCGCCCGAGATACAGCGCCACATCGCCGCCGGGATCGCCGTCGGAGCGCTGCGTTACTTCATGCTGAAGTACACGCGCAATGCCGTGATCGCTTTCGATTTCCAGGAAGCCCTGAGCTTCGAGGGGGAGACCGGGCCGTATGTGCAGTATGCCGCGGTGCGCGCGCGCAGCATCTTCCGCAAGCTGGGCGAGCGCGGCGAGACCTTTCCGGACTTCGCCGGGGAGCTGGACGCCGCGGCGCTCGTCCGCCAGCTTGCTCGAGAGGACTTCTGGCAGCTTCTGCTGGCGGCCTCGAAGGCGGATGCCGCGGTCGAGCGAGCGGTCGAGGCGGGCGAACCGGCGCAGGTGGCCAAGTACGCCTTCCAACTGGCCCAGGGTTTCAACAACTTCTACCACCAGTACCCCATCCTGAGCGAGGAGAACCGCGAGAAGAAGGTCTTCCTGCTGTGGATGACGGACTACTTCCGCGCGCAGCTCGAATATACGCTGGGAATTCTCGGCATCCCGGTGCCGGAGTACATGTAAGAGGCTACCGCGGCTGAGCGCGCCGCACCTGGAGAGACGTTCCTTCTCGGATCTCGTCGCTGGCGCGGCGCAGGATCTCATCGCCGGGCGCGAGGGCGCCGAGGACCTCCACCAGATCGCCGGCCGGCGCTCCCCGTGTCACGTCAACCCATTCGGCGCGGCCTTCGCGCACGCGTATGACGAAACTGCGCTCGGTGGTGGTGACGATGCTGGAAGGTGGCGCCAGCAGTGAAGGCCGCGGACGGCGCACCGGCCAGGCCACTTCGGCATACATGCCCGGAGCCAGCGCTCCCCCAGCGTTGTCCACATCAGCCTCGACCGGCATGGTGCGGGTCTTGGTGTCAACCGACTGCGCCAGGCGGGCCACGGCGCCGCGGAAGGTCCGGCCCGGGTGGGCGGGAACCGTGAAGGTCACCCACGCGCCGCGCACGACATTGGCCGCGTGCGCCTCGGGAACCGCCACCACCAGCCGGAGACGGCGGAGTTGCTGGAGCTCGAGCAGCACGCCGGCTGAGGGCCCCACCAGCGCGCCCGGATGCACCCGGCGCTCCGTGATGATGCCGTCGAAAGGCGCTGTCACCCGCAGGTAGCCAGTCAGCTCCCGCAGGGCCTCCTCGGAAGCGAGGGCCGCACGGGCGGAGCTATCCAGCGCCCGCACCGTCGCACGCGCCGACTCCAGCGCCTTCTCCGCCAGCACCAATTCGTTGCCCGCCACCGCGCCCGGAGTAGCGGAGGCTTCCTTCAGGCGCTGGTAAGTGCTTTCAGCGGCGGCCATCCGGGCTGCGGCTTCGATCTTCTGAGCCTCCAGGGCCTGGGCCTTGGCCTGCGCTTCGGCGAGCTGGGCGGTCAGCTCCGGCGCCGCCAGGCGCACCAGAAGCTGACCCTGGGTCACCTCGCTGCCGCGGTCCACCTCGACCGTCTCGACGAAACCGGCCACCCGAGCGTGCAGCGCCACCTGCTGGTAGGGGAGAATCTCGGCGGGCAACCGCAACTTCCGCTCCAGCGCTCTGGACACCACTTGGACCACCTCCAGGCTCTGCGCGCTCACCGTGCAGGCGCCCATCAGCGCCAGCCAGAATCTAGTTGCCTTCATAGTGTTTACTCGCAGGATCATCCGGATCCAGGGATGGCGAACCCGGCCGCGCTCTTCTCAGCGCGATCGCATACACGGACGGCAGCACGGTGAGAGTGGCGAACGTCGCCACCGCCAGGCCGCCGATCACCGCGCGCCCCAGCGGCGCGGTCTGCTCGCCGCCTTCGCCCAGGCCTAGCGCGATGGGCGTCATGCCCGCCATCATGGCCAGCGCGGTCATCAGGATGGCGCGCAGGCGGCCCCCTCCGCCTTCCAGCGCGGCTTCCAGCACCGGCGCGCCCGCCCGGCGGCTGGCTTCGGCGAAGCTCACCAGCAGGATGGCGTTGGCCACCGCGATGCCGATGGCCATGATGGCGCCCATGAAGGACTGCACATTGAGCGTCGTGCCGGTGGCCAGCAGCGCCAGCAGCACTCCGCAAATCACGGCGGGCACCGCCGAAACCACTACCAGCGCCAGGCGGAAGGACTGGAAGTTGGCCGCCAGCAGCAGCACGATCACCGCGATGGCCAGCAGCAGGCCGAGCCGCAGGCCCGAGAGAGTGTCCTCGAGCGGCGGAATCTGGCCGCGCACCGCCACAGTAACCCCGCGGGGCGGATCCCCCGCACGTTGTATGGCGGCCCGGATCGCCGGCGCCGCCTGACCCAGCGCCATACCGTGGACGTTGGACGTCATGCTCACCACGCGCTGCATGTTGTACCGCTCCACCAGGCCCATGGCGCTGCCCAGCCGCAGATCCGCCACCTCGCCCAGCAGGGGGCGGCTGCCGCCCTGGGGCATCACCGGCAGCTCCCGCAGGTCGTCCACCGAGGCCATACGGTGCTGCGGAATCTCCACCTGAATCTGAAAGGCGTTGCCGCTGGCCGGGTCGCGCCAGTAGTTCGGTTCGATGAAGCGGCTCGAGGAGGTAGCCGCCACCAGCGATCGCGCCACGCTGGCGGCGGTCAGGCCGAACTGACCCGCCCGTTCCCGGTCCACCTTAACTTCCACAGTCGGGTAGTCGAGCGCTTGTGCGTACTGGAGGTCGCGCAGGAACGGCAGTTTCACCAGCTCGGCGTGAATCCGGGCGGCGTGCGCCCGGTTGTGGGCCAGGTTGGGACCTTGCACCGCCACCTCGATCGAGGTCGGCGAGCCGAAGCTCATCACCTGGCTGACTATGTCCCCGGCCTCGAAAGATACGGACGTACCGGGCAACGTCTCCGCAAACCTCGCGCGGAGGCGCTCCTTCAGGCGTTCGCCCCGCAGCGTGGCCGAGGGCTTCAGCGCCACCAGCAACACCGCCTCATGCGGACCGCTGGTCCACAGGTAGATGGTGTTGACTGGATAGCTGGCGGGCTGCACGCCGATGAAACCACTGGTGATCTGCACATTCCCGGCGCCTACCTCCTGCCGGATCACCTCCAGCGCCTGGAGGGCCACCAGCTCGGTGCGCTCGATGCGCGTGCCCACCGGAGCGCGCAGCCGCAACTGGAACAGCCCGGTGTCCACCTCCGGGAAGAGCTCGGCGCCGATCCGCGGCGCCGCCAGCAGTATCAAACCCGCTGCCCCGGCGGCGTACGCTCCCACCAGCGGCCAGCGCAGCCTCAGCACCAGCCGCAGATAGAGCGTGTACCATCGCCGCGGTCGGTCCAGCAGTGCGCCCTCGCGGCCGCCGTGGCGCAGGATCCACACCGACAGCACCGGCGCCAGCGTGCTCGACAGCAGATACGAGGAGACCATGGCGAAGGCCACCGCCAGCGACAGG
>VFZS01000045.1 GCA_016871095.1 Acidobacteriota bacterium | reverse complement strand
GGGATGAAGTAGGAGTCACGCGAGGCGCGGAAGTAGTTGACCTCCAGCGCCAGGGGCAGATCGGTGACGGGGTCCCCCAGGGCCAGGGCGTCCTCGAGCTGGCGCTCGCGGTCGGCGGCGTCGAACTTGTAAGACTCTGCGCCGGCGAAGTGCTGAGTGCCCGAACCGCGCGCCGGCCCTCAGCAGGGCCCCTGCCTCTTAACGCCGGGCACGAGCCAGGGCGACCGCCCCAAAAGCGAATTCCCTCCGGAAGACCGACGCCGTCCGTCGGCCGAGTTCCAAAGTCAGCCGCCTCCGGACAGGGGCAACTCAGCACAGTGTTCCGTGCCGGTAGCGAGCTCGCAGGTGTATATGAAGTACGGCCTCGGAAAGCCCACCCTACTCAAGTGCACCCGATAAACGAGCCATCCAAACAGACATACGTGCACGACTGCGTGCCCAGCGCACTGGTCCATTGCGAGGCCGTGAAGAGCCCGGTACTTGCGGCTCGTTAGCTGTTCGATCTGAATTGCCTGCTCGCGCTCACCAAGAACCGCAGCTCGAAGGCCAGCGAGCTGCGGAGTTTCGCTGAGTATCACATCTCCGGCGTGGCACGCCAGGAACTCGTAGGCTATCTTCGCGAGCACAGCCGAGGAGAGGAACGGTCCCTCAAGTACTGGATGGATCTCTTCGATTCCCCAGCGTATTGCCCGCAGGTCCAGACCCAGTTCCACAACGGTGTTGTCCGGGGCCTCATCGAACCTGGTGATCAGACGCTTAATCGCATCCGGGTCAAGTCCCCGTTTGACCAACGCTCGCTGAAGGTACTCACGGGCTTCCGGAGTCGGCTGAACCAAAGATCCATCTTCGCGCATCCCGGCGTCTATCCGGAACTGGCCGCCCTTTACAGTCCCTCTGGTCTTCCCTCCTGGTCCCGAGGCAATATACGGCTGGCCTTCACAAATGGCGCTGGCGAGGTCCGGAATCTCGCCCTGCAACTGTCGTGCCGCCAATCGAATAGAGGGGTCGGCTCGTACATCTGCCTCGATCCTGTATCCGAGTTGGTCGTTACAGGGCTTGCACAGAAACTTCGCTGTCAACCTCCCGCCGATCTGACGCGGGATCACGTGCTCCACAGTCAGATCTTTCCGCTCGAGGCAGAGAATACACCGGCCATGTGGCCACGGAACTTCAGCCATGCGTCCTCTCCTCATCAGCTAACGGACGCGCTTCGTCGCAAGCCACGCCAAGCGCCAGCTTCTTGCGCGCGGGAGGCGGTGTCAGGTGTCGACCGCAACTGGGCACGGAATTAGCCGCGGACTTCTCAGCGCCAGAACTCCTCTTGGGTAATCGGGTGGCTCTGGAAATTGCCAAATGGAACCTTGTGGAGCGTGATGGACATCTTTGATGCCTCGGCATGCTTGATGTAGCCGTCCTCCGTCTGGGTAGTCCAGTGACGTTCATGGAGGGTGAACCTCTGCGTCTCGGCAAAAGATGGTGCATGGTTGAACCGTCTTGACGCTGAGTCCCAATCCCTGCCGAAAGCCACCCGGAGGACGTACTCCCCAGGGGGGACCTGTGTGGCTATGAACTCCTCTCCCGCAGGGACATAGAAGTTTCGGATCTTCTGCTCCCGGTGCAGCAATCGCACGAGCCTTACAAGGGCGTCGTGCTGCGTGCCATTCTGAACTTGAAGATTTGAAATACCCCCCGTGATTCCACCACCCAAAGGTGTTGCACCCAGCGGCAGACTCCTCGGAGGGGTCTCTGGCACAGTGTACCCGCGCCCAGGCGCAGCAGGCTGTGCGCTGCTCGGAGCTTCAAAAGGCCGAGCGGGGATTTCCTGTGGGCGCGCCGGCAGTTGTTTTCCGGCTTCCGGGCGCCCGCCCGCTGCAAAATAGAAGGCGGTGAGAAGAGCAGCAGCGGCGACAACTCCTGAAGACACCCAAATGCCCATCCGGCCGGGTTGGCTAATAGCCGTGAAAGCAGGTGGGCGTGAAGCATCGGCGCTCGACTCGGGTCCATATCTCGGTGCGCTGATACCCTTCGCGGGGGCTGGGGAGCTGCCCCCAATCAGGAGGACTCGACTGCATTTCGTGCAGCGGATTCCACTACCCGCATGGGACTCATCAGCGTAGTACTGTTCACCGCACTCGCACGGTACGATCAACATCTGAGATTACCGCCGCTCTTGCAGTCGCAGACCCGTTGGCAGCTACCGCGCGGCATCAGCCGCGGCGACCAAGAAAGACAACGCGGACTCCCCGAGGCACCTGGCCGCGCACAGGTGTTCCAGGGCAAAATGAGTCTCATTTGGCAGCAGACTGCCAGCCCGTCGCGGCAGAAACCATAGACCACGCGTCCAGATGGCCAGGGCGCTGGATGGCCACGGAACATTGGCACCGGCGACCCACGAAGCGCGGTTCGATCATTCATGGCGCCTGACCTCCCAGGAATCGCCTCCCTTGGCGGCAGGAACACTCTCCATTAGATCCCGGTCTGAGGTGACAGTCAACCGATCGCTTTTCGCGCCATCCCCCAGGTTCGGCTGGGACCACTGCGGAATGGGCATTCGTGCCTGCTGCGCGACTCCGACAGAACAGGCCAGGAGGTTTATTCCACAAGCATCCACCTCAGAACTAGGGCAGGCGAAGACCTGTTTTCACTCAGCCGGCGGGGCCGCCGGCCGCGCCTCCAGGATGACGATCGGCGCCCGCACGAAGGCGAACTTCCTGCCGATTTCGTCCACCACGCTCAACTGCACGGTGTAACGGCCGGGCTGGAGGGAGGCGAGCGGCACGCTCAGCTCGATGGGGGTCCGGGTGCCGGAGGCCTTGCTCACGCGCGCCGGCTCGGTCTCGAAGGCCTTGACGTTCTCGCGGAAGAACTGGAGGCTGGCCAGGACGCTGGGAACCGGCGTGGGCGTGGCGGGCTGCCGGCCGGTGTCGTAAGCTTCCGCGTACACGTACAGGCTCTGGTCGGGCCGGAACACCCGCGTGACGCTGGGGATCAGCTTCTGCCCCTCCTGAATCAGCGGATGGGCGAGCATCGTCTTGCGGTCAGCGCGCACCCGGCCCACCGCGGCCGCCAGCTTCTCGCGCTGGTGGGACCACACCACCGAGCTGAGCGGAAGGTACGGATTCGATCCCGCCAGGTTGGGCACCGCGAAGCGGGTCTCGAAAGTGCCCAGCTTGCCGGTCTCGTTCTCGCGGCACACCAGCTTCAGCGAGTACTCTCCGGCGGGCAGCGTGAAGCCAGTATCGTAGCTCAGGTTGCGCGTGGCCAATCGCTCCGCCTTGTCGCCGCGCAGGCGGACCTTGATGCTGTCGCGCACGCTGGCCATCAGCCGGCCCTTGGGATCGCGGACCTGGGCCACGAATTCGATATCGGTTTCGTCCTTGCGTCCGACTTCCGCCAGCTTGATGGCCGAGCCTGGGATCTTCACCGCCAGGGGGATGAAGTAGGAGTCACGCGAGGCGCGGAAGTAGTTGACCTCCAGCGCCAGGGGCAGATCGGTGACGGGGTCCCCCAGGGCCAGGGCGTCCTCGAGCTGGCGCTCGCGGTCGGCGGCGTCGAACTGGCGGAATTCCTTGGGCGCGAAGTATCCGGAGCGGTAGTCCAGGCGGGCCTGCGGCTGGGGCAGCAGGCGCACGCGGATGCGGCGCCAGGCGCCGTCCTGCGCGGGGTTGGTGCTGTAGTAGCCCAGGATGTAGTAACTGGAGATATCGCGCTGGGCCTGGCGTATGCCCACGCTGAGGTCGTTCTCGTCGAGCAGGGCCTTGCCGCCGGTGTCGGCGGCCAGGGTGTAGAGGGTTTCCTGCTGCTGCATGAATCGGCTGCGCAGAGAGCGCTGGGTCTGCCCGCTGTAAATGCCCGAACCGCGGGAGCCTCCCCGCGAAGCGTCTCCCGCCGGGGCCGACGCCATCAGTCCGCGCGCATCCACCGGGTAGAAAGATACGTTCGCGCGCACTGCCGCGTTGACCGTCGAGCGCATTTGCGACTGGTTCTCGACGCCCGTCCGCCCCACCCCGGCGGAGAAGTACACCAGCGCCTTCTTCTCCGGCAGCGAGGCCAGCATGCGCACCGCATCTTCCAGCGCGCCCAGCTTGCGGTCGGTGTTGAAGATGTTGAATTCGGCGTCGGCGGCGGTGAAAGCCGCGCCGGTGTCCTCGCCGGCGTCCTCGCCCTCCTCGATTTCTTCTTCAGTCCCCGTCGCGGCTTCCGCGGCCAGTTCGCTGGCCTCCCCGATGCGGAAGGACTGCATGGTCTTGGTCAAAGCCTCGCGGTCGGCGGTGAAGTCCTCGATCACCCGCAGGCGGTTGGTGAAGGCCATCACGGCGACCATGTCCGCCGGCGTCATCTGCTGTTCCAGGAATTTGAGCGCGGCATCGCGCGCGCGGATCTGCTCGGGCTGTTCCATGGCCGAGAAATCGAAATACAGCACCAGCAGGCGGCGGTCATGGTAGCGGACCTGCCCGGGCGAGGAGGCAGAGATGCGGCCCTGGGCTGCTGGGGCGGCCGGCGCAGCGGCTGCCGGCGCCGCCGGCGCTGCCTCGGCCGCCTCTTCCAGGCGCTGGTACTCGAACACGGAGAGCTTCTGCGCCTTGCCGTCCTCCAGGACCTCGAAATCCGTGGGTTTCAGTCCCTCGAGGGGCCGGCCATGGCGATCCTTCACGCCCACGTTGACCACCACCAGGTTGGTGGTGACCGAGACGCGGTACTCGGTCTGTTGCTGCGCCAGCGCGGAGAGGGCTAGAAGAATGGGGACAGCACGGAGCCATGCCGGCGCGCCGGCACCCAGAAGCATGAAAATCCTGGGACAGGCCGGGGTGTCCACGGAGGGACACCCAAGCCTGTCCCGGATTTTCAACAGAGACAGCCATTTTCCGCGGCGCCCGGTTCGGGGGCCGGGATGAGCGCGGTGAGCGCGAAAAATGGTGTCTGGCCCCATTGGCTGGCTTAGAACCTCATCCGCAGACTCAGGCTGATGGTGCGCATATTGCCGGCGGCGGTGGCCAGCCCGTAGTTGGAGGAATTCACCGTGGTGCCGATGCGGCTGATGCTGACGTGATTGAGAACATTGTCGGCCTCGGCCCGGATATCCAGGCTACGGCGGGCCTCTCCCAGGGAGATGGTCCGGCCCAGCGAGGTGTTGACGGAGAAAGCGCCCGGCCCCGGAATGGTGTTGCGTCCGGCATTGCCGTACTGGCCGGCCGGCGGCAGCGCGAAGGCCAGCAGGTTGAAGTAGCCATCGGCCGCGGTCACGGGCAGCCCGGTGGCATCGGCGCGGGAGCTGCCCGCGGCGCCGGTGCCGCCGGCGTCGGAGCGATTGCCCAGCACGGTGGCGGTGAAAGGCCCGCCCGAGCGCGCCGTGATCCCGCCGCTCCAGCTCCAGTTCCTGATCAGCACGTGGTTGGTGAAGCGCCCGCCCCGGCCGCGCCGGCCGAAGCCGGTCGAGAACATCCAGAACAGGTTCAGGGTGTGACGCCGGTCGAAGCTGGAGAGGCCCCGCTCCGCCGCCAGGTCGCGATCGTTCTGCGCCACCACCGCGCCGCCGCCGCCCAAAGTCGAGGCGTTGTCAATCGAGCGCCCCCAGGTGTACAAGGCGTTGGCGGAGAAGCCCTGGCGGAACCGGCGCATCACCCGCGCCTGGCCGGCATGATAGATGGAGTTGCCCTCGGAGCTCTCGTAAATGAAGCCGGTGGCGTTGGCGATCAGCCGCCGGTCTTCCGCGGTCAGCGGCGAGCCCGGCGCCGCGCGGTTGGGCAGCCGCTGTATGTCCAGCCGCGTGCCCTTGGTGCCCAAATAGCCCAGCTCGACCACCAGCCCGCCGGGCGCTTCCTGTTGCAGCGCCAGGGTCCAGGTCTGCGCGTACCCAATGCGGTAATCGCGAGCCACGGCGAAGGTGTTGGTGATGTCCTGGGTGGAGGTCAGGGTGAAGCCGTCGCGGATGCTGAGCGGACGGGCCAGGCTGGTCTGCACGCTGGAGGACTTGGCAAAGGGCGGCTGCTGGGCCATGCGGCTGGCGGCCTGATTGTAGATGGAGGTGTTGTAGTAGACTCCGTAGCCGCCGCGCACCTGGGTGGAGTGGCCCTTGACCGGCTTGTAGGCGAAGCCGAAGCGCGGCGAGAAGTTGTTGCGGTCCGGATCGATCAGGCCCGCGGGGAAGGCGCCCGAGTAAGGGCCGCGGGAGCCAGGCGTGACCACCGCCACGGCGGTGAAGCCCGGAGCGACGTCCAGATTGGCCATGCGCAGGTATTTCTCGCGCACCGGAGCGTTGTATTCGTAACGTATGCCGTAGCTCAGAGTCAGCCGCGAGCGCGCCCGCCAGTCGTCTCCCGTGTAGGCGCTGAAGGCCTGGTTGCGAAAGTGAGTGTCCCCCGAGCCGAACCGGACGCTGCTGGATTGCGGGCGGCCCAGCAGGAAGTCGGCGAAGTCGAGCCCGGTCCGGTCGAGGGGATTGCCGGCGCGGTCGAAGGCGCTGGTGGCCAGCCCGCTGAAGGTGAACGTGCCGCGTCCGTTCTGGTGGCTGAGCGTGTTCATCTGCATGCGGCGGTACTCGAAGCCGAAAGAGCGAGTATGCTTGCCGCGCGCGCGGATGAATCCCTGATTCAGGTTCAGGGTCTGGTCCCGGCGCAGCGACCGGCTGCCATCGGAGAGCGCGCCGAAGTTGGTGAAGGAGAGGTTGGGCGGGCCCCAGTCCTCGGGCGCGCGCGAGACGCCGAGGATGCCCAGCTCCCCGGCTATGTCCCGCTGGAAGGCGAAGAAGGGCAGCAGCTCCGAGCGGTTGCGGCTGAAACTGGCGCGCAGGTTGCTCAAGAACCCCGGGGCGAAGGTGTGGCTCCAGGTGAGGTCCAGGCTCTGGCCGCGCCCGCGGCTGGTGTCGCTGAAGCCGAACAACTCGGTGGATTCGCTGGCGCGGCGCTGCAAACTGTAGGAGCCGGCCAGACGGTCGCGAGTGGTGACGCTGCGGTTCAGCCGCAGCGAGAGGTTGTCGGTGTCCCGCGGGTTGGAGGTCACGATGTGGTAGTTGCGCACCGTGCCCGGCAGGTTGGGCTGCGGAAAGAACTCGAGCAGGCCGCGCGCCGCCCCGTCCTGCCGCGCCAGCGGGATGCGGTTGCCGGGGAAGAGTTGCCCATTGAGCGGATCAAAAACGCTCACCCGGCCGCGCACCGCGGTAGCCGAGAAATCCCCGCTGCGCTCGGCGCCCAGGGGCAGCGTCGAGTACCGGTCGAAGGGGTTGCGGCTGCGCGTGCCCGAGTAGTTGACGAAGAAGAAGGTCTTGTCGTCCGTGACCAGCTTGGGGATGTGCAGGGTTCCGCCGCCGGTCAGCCCGAAGCGTGTCTGCGTGTAGGAGGGCTTGGTTACAGGCTGCCCGGTGAGCGAATAGGGAGCGGCGTCCAGCGCCGAATCCCGCAAGGTGAAGAAGGCGCCGCCCCGGAACAGGTCGCGCGCTCCACGCATGCGGTTGCCGAAGAAACGATCGCGCAGCGGGCCTTCCGCCCCGCCTTTCTTCTGCGCGCCAGGGCGGCCCTGGCTTCCGCGTCCCCCCAGGGGACCAGCCCCGCCGCGCATGCCAGGCCCGCCCGTCATCGGGCCGCCCCCAGGCATGCCGCCCATCATGGGAGCGCCCGGTCGCCCGCCGCCTTCCGGACCGCGGCCGCCCATCATCGGCGGCGCGCCCTCCGCCGGTTGCTGTCCGCCGAAGCCGGAAAGTCCAGGCGCCCCGAGCATGCCCTCGAACTGCTGCCGGAAACCCTCCCGCATGGCCATCAGCATGTCTTCCTGCTGCGCGGAGGGGAGACCCCGGCTCAGGCTGCCGCTCATCAGGTAGGATTCGCTGGCGCTCTGTTGCAGCTCCGCCTGGTTCGGCAGCGGAGCACTCTCCGCCAGAGCGGCCTGCACTTCGCTCTGTAGCGTCTGCTGAACGGCCAGTTGCTGGTAGGCGCCCTGGACGGGCGCGGGAGCCGTCCTCTGCGGCGCCGTCTTGACTACCAGGTTCCATTCGCTCTTGGCGGCGGCGGCATCGATGTCCCGGGAAACCACTTCGAAGCCCGCCATCGAGACCTCGATTTTCCACGTGCCCGGCGCCAGATCCGGGAAACGAAAGACGCCGGCCTCATCGCTCCACACGGTGATCCGGCGGCTTTCCTGCGTCGCCGTCACCGTGGCCCCTGGAATGGGGAGCGCGGAAGACTTCACCACGCCGCGATGCTCGGCGCCGGGGAGGGCCGCGCACAGTGTGAAGACCGCGCGCCAAAGGACTCGTCTCATGTCAGCTCGGGGAACCTGCTTCTATGATAAAGGCGATTCCAGCCCGCGGACAGTTACCTGTACAACACCGCCGCGCCGCGGCCCGACGCCAAAGAAGGCCAGTATTTACGTACTCTTTACAGTATCCTTGCACCCCCTCGGCCAGCGCTCCGGAAGGCCCCAACTCTAACGTATTGGAGTCAGCTTGGAGTCAGCCCGGCTTACGTATACTGGAGTCATGATCAGAAAAGCGTCCCTGTTGGCCCTCCTGGCCGGAATCTGCCTGCTGCCCGCCGAGTCGGGCCTGCTCAGGCTGGCCATGCCCGATGCCGCCGTGCTGGTGGGCGTGCGCCTGGATCAGATCCGCTCCTCGCCCTTGGCCCAGGCCATCTTCTCCGAGGTGGACACGCCGGGCTCGGAGATCAAGAAGGCAATCGCGTTGCTGGGCTTCAACCCCTTCACCGACCTCAACGAGGTGCTCATCGCCGCCCCGTCCCCTACGGCCAAGCAGCGGGCACTGATTCTGGTGCGAGGAACCTTCGATCCCGCCCGCCTGCCCACCCTGGCCAAGATGGGCGGCGCCACGGTGAGCACCGTCGAAGGCATCGACATCTTCACCGGTAAGCAGGACAAGCAGGAGTTCTCGCTGGCCGCCCTGGAAGCCTCCACCCTGGTGATGGGCGACCCCGAGAGCGTACGCGGCGCTGTTGCCCGGCGCGCCGCCGGTAGCCAGTGGTCTCCCAAGCTGCTGGCCAAGGTCGAGGAGCTTAGTAAGGCCTACGACATCTGGGGCGCGACCCTGGTTCCGCCCGGCCAGATGGCCAAGGGCGTGCCCAGCCCGCAGTTGCAGGGCATGCTCAAGGGCGACGTTTTGCAGTCCATCCGCGAGGCCAGCGGGGGACTCCGGCTGGGCAAAGACATCCAGATGGCCTTCGAGGTGGTCACTCGCAGCGAGAAGGACGCCACCGCGCTGGGCGACGTCTTCAAGTTCTTCACGGGGCTGGCGCTAACCCAGGGGAAGCCCGAGCAGGCCAAGTTGCTGGAGAACCTGAAGCTGAACGTCGAGGGCACGCGGGTGCGCTTCGGCTTGACCGTCCCCGAGCAGGAGGTGGCCAAGATGATCGAGGCGCAGAAGAAAGCCCTCGCCGCCCAGCGCCGCCGCACGCCCGCCAAGAAGGCCGAACCCGCTGCACCCAGCGGCGAAGTGGTCATCTACTCCTCGCCCCAGGACATGGGCGTCGTCAAGCTGCCCCCGCCGAAGTAGCCGGCACGACAGCCGTAGCTCGGCTATACTCTATACTCGGGAGGGGTAGTTATGTCCATCCGATGCTTCCTGATGTGTTCGCTGGTGAGCGCCGCGCTGCTGCTGACCTCCTGCGGCAGCCCGGCGCATGCTCCGGAGGAGTTCTACATCCTGGTCGCCACCAACATGAAGCTGCCTTACTGGCAGGCCGCCTGTGCGGGCTTCCGCGCCGCCGGAATCCAGCTTGGCGTGAGGTACGACTTCATGGGGCCGGATACCTATGACCCCCTGGCGCAGCGGGAGGAGTTCCGCCGGGCCTTGACCAAGAAGCCCACCGGCATCCTGGTTTCTCCGGCGGATCCGAAGCTCATGAACGAGGAGATCGACCGGGCCACCGCCCAGGGCATCCCCGTGATCACCTTCGACTCCGACGCTCCCGACAGCAAGCGGCTCCTGTTCGTCGGAACCAACAACTACCAGGCGGGCATGATGGGCGCCCGGGTCACCGCGGCCAGGTTGCAGGGCAAGGGCAGCGTGATGGTCTACACCATGCCCGAGCAGGTCAACCTCAACGAGCGCCTGCGCGGCTACCGCGAGGTTTTCGCCGGCCATCCTCAGATCCGCATCGTCGAGATCCTCGACGTGAAGGGCGACCCCCGCATCTCCTTCGACCGCACCAAAGAGATGATCGAATCCAAGAAGCCCCTCCCGGATGCCTTCGTCTGCCTGGAGGCCACCGCCTGCGAGGAGGTGGCCGAGGTGCTCAGCCGCAACCGCGTCGAGGGCAAGCTGGTGGTGGCCATGGACACGGACCAGGCCACCCTGGAGTGGATCCAGAAGGGTCTCATCGCGGCCACCATCGCCCAGAAGCCCTACACCATGGCGTTCACCGGCCTCAAGTTGCTCGACGACCTGCATCACCACAAGCTGCCCGCCCTGGACAGCCGGTGGGGCCAGAGCCCCTTCTCCCCGATCCCCACCTTCGTTGACACAGGAGCCACCCTGATCGACCAGAGTAACGTCCAGAGTTTCATTCAGGCCCAGGAATCCGCCACCAAGAAGTAGGCCGGCGCTCAGTAACCCATGGCCCGGCCGCCGCGGCGGCCGTCGCTCCAGCCCAGCCGCCACTCGCCCCCTTCTTCGATGGCCACTGCATGGACATCGCCCTGCGAGCGCGTGACCGGGTTGAGCGTGTGCCCCAGCGCGCGCAGCTTCTCGGCCACGTCAAACACCAGCGCCCCGGGCTCGGCATCCACGCGATCCGGCTGGTAGCCGTGGTGGATGCGCGGGAACTCGATGGCGTCCCGCAGCGACATCTTGAAGTCGATCAGGTTGACGGTGATGTTGAACAGCGTGTTCGAGATGGTGAGGGCGCCCGGCGACCCGAAGGCCACCCAGGGCGAGCCGTCCGGGCGAAGGATGATGGCGGGCCCCATCGAGGACAACGGGCGCTTGCGCGGCGCGATGCCGTTGGGGCTGACCGCGCGAGTCGTGAACGCGCTCATGATGTCGTTCAGCAACACGCCCGTTCCCGCCGGGATCACCTGTGAGCCGTAAAATCCGTTCAGCGTGTAGGTGTTAGTGACCAGGTTGCCCGCGGCGTCCACCACGCTGTAGTGCGTGGTCTCCTCCGACTCCGCCCCGTGGGACAGGCCTTCCGCCTGCCGCGCTTCCAGCCCTCCGTGGGACAGGCCTTCAGCCTGTCCCGCCTCGAGCTCCTTGCTCGGCGTGGCCCGGTCCAGCCGAATGCCGCGCGCCAGCTCGGCGGCATAGGCCTTGCCCGCCAGCCGCTCCAGCGGAACCTCATGGAACGCGGGATCGGCCAGATGCAGAACGCGGTCGCGGTAGGCGCGCTTCATGGCCTCGATCATCAGGTGCCGCAACTGGCTCGAGCCTTCCATCCCCAGCCGCATGGGGAACTGCTCCAGGATGTTCAGCATCTCCACCAGCACCACCCCGCCGGCCGCCGACGGCGGCACGGTGAGCAGCGTGTGGCCGCGGTAGGTCCCGCGCAGCGGCTCCACCTCCCGCGCCTGGTAGCCCTTCAGGTCCTCGCAGGTGATGGTCCCGCCGTGCGCCTCCATGTCGGCGGCGATGCGCCGCGCGGTTTCCCCTTCGTAGAACTCGCGCCCCCCGCGACGGGCGATGCGCCCGATGGTGGCCGCCAGATCCGGCTGCCGCACTACCTCGCCCTGTTTGAGGGGCTGCTCCCCTCCGTGCAGGAAGATTCGCGCGGTCTCGGGGAATCGCTTCATCACCGGCGCCTGGAGTGGCAGGATTAGTCCCATGCGCTGCGAGGCGGGGAAACCGCGCTCCGCCAGGCGGCGGGCAGGTTCCAGCACCTCCCGCCAAGGCTTGCTGCCGAACAGGCGATGGGCCTTCTCCAGGCCGTCCACGGTGCCGGGTACGGCCGACGCTTTGTAGCCCACGCGCGCTTCCAGCGGGTTCTGGAACATGCCCGGGCGCGCCGCCGCGGGAGCCGTCTCGCGGTAGTCGATGGCCTGCGTGCGCCCGTCCGCCATGCGAATGAGGATGTAGCCGCCGCCGCCCAGGTTGCCCGCCTCCGGATGCACCACCGCCAGCGCAAAGCCCATCGCCACGGCCGCGTCCACGGCATTGCCGCCGCGCCGCAGAATCTCCAGCCCCACTTCCGTCGCCAGCTCGTGGACGCTGGCCACCATGGCGTGTCGCGCCCGCTCCGGCTGGCTCACCATGGGGCGGGCCGCCTTCAGCTCCAGCCCGCTCTGCGAAACCTCCTGGGCCCACAGCGCTCCGCTCAGCCACAGACACAGCCACACCGCCACTCGCCGCATAGCACGAGTATATCGGGAAACCTGGGGACAGCCCGCATGTTTCCCGCATTGCGGGGAACATTCCGTCTGTCCCCCCTCAAAACCCGAAGCGCAGCAGGAAACGGAAGCTGCGGCCGTCGTTGAGCGTGTTGGTGATCTGCCCGAATTCCGGAGAAGCCATCTCGTGCCCCGGCTCGGCGAACTGCGGCGTGTTCGACAGGTTGATCGACTCGGCGCGGAAAGTCAGCCGCTTCTCGCCCCGCAGCGTCCAGGTGCGCGACACCGCCGCGTTCAGGTTCCCGATGCCGCCCTTGCGGAAAGTGTTCCGCCCCAGGTTGCCGCGCAGCTCGGTGGGCTGGATGTATGCGAAGGCCGAGCGCGGCAGGCGCGCCCGCGAGGTGTCCGGATGCGAGATGGCGCGCCCCAACACGGCGGCGTCCACCAGGTTCGGGCGGTCGCTGCCGCTGCCGTCCACGTTGCCATAGCCCGGCGAGTCGGAGCCCGCGGCCACGCTGAACGGCGTGCCCGTCTTCAGCAGCAACGCGCCGGATAACGTCCATCCCGCCGCCAGCCGGCGCAGACCGCGGCCGTCCGGGGCGGTCCAGGAAGCGCGGCACAGGAAGGCGTGACGCTGGTCAAACGAGCTGGGGCCTTTCATCTCGTGGTGCGCCTCGAATTCGGTGGGACTGCGCGCCAGCCGCGAGTCCTGATCGTAGGCCGTGTTGGTGTGGCTGCCGCCCAGGTCCAGCGCCTTGCTGAGCCAGTACACGGCATCCAGCGACAGCCCGCGCCAGAGCGGTGAGATCACCGCCAGGCGCCCCGCGTCGAAGTAACCCCGCGAGCCGTTCAGCACCCAGCGATGCTCGGCGTGCAGCGGGTCCGGCCGGCGCTGATTGATCGTCGCAGTGGTCTGCGGTATGCCCGGCACGGGACGCGCCCGGTTCAGGTACCACATCACCAGCAGCTTGTGCGACCGGCTGCCCACGTACCCCGCCTGGAGGTTCCAGCTCCCACCCAATCCCGCCTGCCACGCCAGGTTGTACTGGTGCGAGTACGGCGTCGCCAGCTCGGGGTCCAGCAAGTACAGGTTGGGCCGGCCCTGCGCCAGGCCGCCCAGGGGATTCAACAGATCCGGCGTCGGCACCATCAGCTTGGTGTTGCCGGGCGGGCTGAAGCGCACCTGCTGGTAAGTCACCGGGAAGATCTCGCCGTAATGCAGGCCATATGCGCCGCGCAACACGCCCCGCCGCGGCCCCAGGCGCCAGGCAAACCCCATCAGCGGCGCCACATTGTTCAGATCCGCGCTGTAGGCGATCCGGTTCAAGCCGTTCACCTCGAGGGGACGCCCCACCGGCTGCCAGCGCACGGCGTAATTGAAACTCAGCCCCGCCCGCGCGCGCCAGGCGTCACCGGCGTAGAACTGCATCTCCCAGTTGCGGAACCCGCGATGCACATTGCCGATCGAGATCAGGTGCTGCGACGGCGTCCCCAGGCGAAAGTTGGTGATCGAGTCGCGGCCGAAGTCATGCCCAAAGCTGAAGAAGCCGCGGTGCACATCCGTCTCCGTGCCGTTGACCTGCCGCCGCAGCGCCTCCCCGCCCGCCGTCCAGACGTGGTTCCCGCGAAGCTGCCGCATCTGCGCCCCGTAGCGAAAGACGTTCTGCGCCCGGTCGATGGGGATGACGCCCCCTGGTCCCAGCGTCTCCAGCCCCGAAACCATCACCATCGGCCCCACCGCATTCTCCTCCGGGGCCAGCAGCGAGCCCAGCCGGTCGAAGCCCGCCGTGAGGTCCAGCGTGGTCGCCGCCGACCATTCCCGGTTCCAGTTCACCCGCGCCTGGTGGGAACGCGTGGAAGTATCTGGGTTCTGCCCGGCCACCAGTTGAAAGGCGTCCACCCGCTGGGACGTGAAAGCGTAGCGCAGGCTGATGCGGTCGCCGTCTCCCCAACCCTGATCCAGGCTGGCGGCCAGGTTGTCGGTGTCGATGCGCTGGGGCGCGTTGGTGTTCAGCGCGCGCTCGTTGACGTCGGTGCGGTTGGGCAACTGGCTTGGAAACGCCCTCAGCCAACGCTGGATGAGCGCGCGCACGGCTGGGTCGGCGGCCAGCGGTGTGCGTTCGTCGAACCGGGGCACCAGCACGTTCCCGTTGACGCTGCCGCGCGCTTTCTGCTGGCTGGCCTCCAGCGAAAGCTGCGACCCGCGCCACAGCGGCGCGCCCAGGCTGACCCCGTAGTCGTTGGTCCGCGCCGGCTGCACTCCGCCGGCCTGAAAGAACGACCGGGCGCTGAAGACGCTGTTCAGGTGCGACTCGTACACGCTGCCGTGCAAGGGCAAGCCGCGCAGCGGCTCAGGGTGCAACAGCGGCGCCAGCGGATTGCCGAACTCCGCCCCGAAGTGGCTTCGCTCCGGGCGATACTCCTCGACGAGAGTGGCCGTGGTGCCCATCCGCACGTTCAGTTCCTTCAGCGCGTTGTTGTCCACCAGGTTGAACTGGACATTCTCGTTGCGCTGGCTCTCGCCCGCGGCGGTGTCGGCCACGCCCAGCAGGTTCAGCTCCAGGCGGCGGCTCTGCGGAGCCGCGCCAGGTTCGGTCTCGGCGCCGGACTCCCGCGGCTGCGCCTCGGGTTTCGGCTCCTGCGCTCCCGCCGCGAGCAACCCCAGGCCCGCCAGCCAAGCCGCTCGCCAGGCGCGCCGCAGTTGCTTGGAAGGCTTCAAACCTCTAGGGTACAATTCCCCTGTGACAAACACGAAACTGCTCCGCTGGATGGTGTCCCTCGTCCTGGCCCCCGCCGCTTCCGCCGCCGACTTCGTGCTCATCAAAGGCGGTATTCTGCGGCCCGGCCGCCCGCCCGTGCGGGTGGACGATTTCGAGATGCAGGCCCGCCCGGTGACCAACGCCGAGTACGCGGTCTTCGTGGCCGAAGCCAAGTACACGCCGCCCCAGCATTTCGAGGGCGGCAAGCCGCCGGCCGGCATGGAGAACTGGCCGGTGATCTTCGTCAACCGCCACGATGCGGCCGCCTACATAGCCTGGCTCAGCCGGAAGGACAAGCGCGTCTACCGCCTGCCCACCGCCGCGGAATTTGGATA
>VFZS01000044.1 GCA_016871095.1 Acidobacteriota bacterium | reverse complement strand
CAGGGGACCAAGCGGGAGGTTGTGGGTCAACTGCGACAGCAGTTCGTCGCCCCGCGTGGGACCCCTGCCGGAGGCCACAGGGGGAGGTGCTTTATGCCCAGCGCGGCAGAGCCGCAACCAAAGCCCTGCTGGCGGTTCCGTGGGGCGAACCTCCAGGTTTGCGAGCTGGTTTTCCAACCAGCTTTGGGCCGCGCCCGGAGCCCGCGGCAGGTAAGCCGGCAAGGATGCCGGCTCGCAAGCGTGGACGCTCGCCCCACCAAAGGCTCCAGAATCTTCGCGGCGCGCAAAGAAACTCAGCGAGTGTACCCCAGGGAACTCTCGGCCGGTCTATCCGGGGTCCTGCTGATTCTGCTGACTGCGCCCGCGCTGGCGCAAGACATCGCGGTTCTGACGGGAACGGTGACCGACTCCACCGGAGCCGTGGTGGTCGCGGCACAGGTGGCTGTGACCAACCTTGCCACCAACATCGAGTCTACTACCCAGACCAACGCCGAGGGCATCTACCGGGTGCCGTTCCTGCGCCCGGGGATGTACCGGGTCACTATCTCGGCGGCGGGTTTCAAACGCTTTGTTCGAGACAACGTGGAGTTGCGCGTAGGGGCCACCGTCCCGATCAACGCTGCCCTCGAACTGGGGACCGTAGCGGAGACCGTGGAGGTCAAAGCCGCGGTGCCCCTGCTGGAAACGGAGACCTCTTCGACCGGCACCGTCCTCGGGGGCGACTACTTCTACCGCATGCCGCTGTACCAGCGCCATATCCGTTCCATCCTGTACCTGACGCCGGGCATCAGCGTGTCCGGATTCGGATGGGGCGGCGCCCTCGGCGGGTTTCAGATCAACGGGGAGGACTCCGGCCGGATTGGGTTTTTCGAGGATGGCATGTACGGCGTGAGACCCACGGGAGGCTGGACGACCGACACCATCGCCAACACGGTCGAGGAGATCAAGGTGCTGACCACGGCCCTGCCTGCCGAATACGGGCACTCGGCGGGCGGCGCCATTGTGGTGGTCAAGAAAAGCGGGGGCAACGAGCTGCACGGCCTGGTTTCCGGACTGTTTCGCGAAGGCCCCATGCAGCACCGCCGCTTCATGCAACTGTACCGGTTTGAGCAGCTCGGCAACAGCCTGCATTTCTACCAGCCGGACGCCAACCTCAGCGGGCCCGTCTACCTGCCCAAGCTCTATGACGGCCGCAACAAGACATTCTTCATGATCGCCGGCCAGTGGCTGATCGAGCGGCAGGGCGAGAGCATGACGTACTCGGTTCCCACGCCGGAGGAATTGCAGGGCAACTTCAGCTACGCCGGCTCAGGGGTGGCGACTAATCCGATATACGACGCGCGCACCACCCGTCTGGTGGACGGCCGGTGGTACAGAGATCCCTACCCGGGCAACATCATCCCCAAGGCCCAGTGGGACCCGGTGGCCCGTAACTTCCTGGCCCTGAACGTCTGGAGCCAGCCGGACCGGCGGGGCACGCCGACCACAACCGGGTACATCGAGAACCTGCTGGCGGTCCGTCAGAAGACCGTGGACTGGGGTAACCGTTCGGTGCGCCTGGACCATCAGGCCGCCCAGAACCTGAGGACGTTCTGGAACTGGAGCTACAACTCCCGCACCTCCTGGACGCCGGATCCAAGCATCCAGAACCCCGACTTCGACGCCTCGCGAAGAACCGCCTTGGAACAGCAGACCACCGCCGGGCTGGGGGGCACTTACACGTTCGCCCCGACCCTGATCAGCGAGATGCGCCTGAGCTACTACCGGTTCAAGTCGGAAGCCACCTGGCCCGGTTTCGGCAAGGACTACGGCAAGATGCTGGGAATCCCCAACATTGGGGCGGGGAGCATGCCCAGCATCACCGGCATTCCCTACGTCTCCAATCCCAGCCTGGACGTGCAGGAGACATTCAGTTTCCGGCAGGACCTCAGCAAGCTGTGGGGTAAGCACGCCTTCAAGATGGGCTACGATCTGATGCGGCTGCGCCGCAACAACTACACGGTCACCAACAACGCGGGCGCCTTCACCCTGTCCAGCACGGCGGGCCTGCAAACCAACGGGGCCTCGATTCCCAACACCGGCGGGAGCGAACTGACGCGGCTCATGAGCGGGGCGGTGTCCTCAGCCACCTTCACCGTCAACCTGCTCAGCAACCTGCCGCGCAACTGGATCCACTCGCTGTATTTCCAGGATGACTGGAAGATCCGGCCCAGCTTGACCGCCAACCTCGGGGTGCGCTGGCAGGTGCAGAGTGTGATGAACAACAAGTACGGACAGCAGTCCAGCTTCGACCCCACTGCGCCGGACAACGTGGCGACCGGAGCACGCGGGGTAATCATTCACCCCGAGTTCCTGCACCACAAGGACTGGAACAACTTCCAGCCGCGTCTGGGGCTGGCCTGGCAGGCGCGCCGGAACGTGGTGGTGCGCAGCGGTTTTGCCCTCTCGACGGTGGACGATCGGCTGCCCGGTCCACCGACGGAGGAGTACGGCTCCATCACCGCGCGCATCGACACCCCGTCCGGGGAGTACCGGCCGCGCTTCCAGCTTAACGCCGGGCCGATCATGCCCCTGGCGTGGCCGACGGTGCGGGCCGATGGGACCATTCCTTTCGTGGGCGCTAACTACGCTTCCCGCGGCGCCAGTTGGGTGGATCCCAACCGGAGGACCCCTTACAGCATGAACTGGAACCTCGGCATCCAGTACAACTTTACCACTAACTACCTGGCGGAACTGACTTATACCGGCAATCGCAGCGTCAACGGCTTTGAGAGCAGACAGATCAACCACCTCTCCTATGACTGGGCCTGGAACCTGCTCCAGACCAGCCCCGCGGAGTTTAGCCGGATGGAGGGCAACAGCCAGGCCTATCGGCCCTTCCCCAACTTCGGAACCATCAACTTTCTCACTAACGGCGCCAACTCGGTCTACCACGCCGGCACGGTGAAGCTGGAGAAACGTTACTCCTACGGGCTGTCGTTGCTGGGGTTTTACACCTACTCGAAGAGCATCGACAGCAGCACGAGTAACATGCTGATTCCGCGCAGTCAGGACCGGGGCCGGAGCAGCTTCGACCGCACGCATCAGCTTACCAGCAGCATGAACTACGAGGTCCCTTTCGGCAGGGGCCGCAAGTGGCTTAACCGGGGCGGGTTCTGGAACGCCGTCTTCGGCGGTTACGACGTGGTCTGGATCTACCGCATTGCCAGCGGCAACCCGCTTACCTTCGGCTTCTCCGGAAGTCCTTATCGGTACATGCCCACCAGCATCGTGGCCTACCGCTCGGGCCGTCCGGACAGCACCGGCCAGCCGGCCGGTCTGCGGGACGGCTGGGCCGACATCGGCGGGGACCGCTTCACGCGGGGCAATCACAACAAGGCCATCCAGTCCATGGACTACTTCCGCTACCCTGCCGCTTACCGGGTCGGGAACGTGGGCCGCAATACCATGGACCGGCAGCGGTTCATCGACGCCAGCTTCTCGGCCTCCAAGGAGTGGAAGATCAAGGAGCGGTCCACCTTGCAGTTCCGCTTCGACTTCCAGAATCCCTTCAAGTGGTACAACCTGTCGGCTCCGAACAGCACGGTGAACTTCACCAACCCGGCTACTTTCGGCACCTTCAGCACCAGCACCGCCGACGAGGGCACCACCGCCAACGCCGGCGGACAGCCGCTGATGAACATCACCCTGGCGCTGCGCTGGTAGGGAGGGCCGCCCATCTCCGAGTGGCGCGCGCGGCCGTGCCGGTGTAGACTCGTAGCTCGCCATGTCTTTGGACCGCAGACAATTCCTTTCCAGTGTGGCCGTGCCCGGGCTGGCCCAGCGCGAACGGCCCAACATCGTGCTGCTGATGACTGACCAGCAGGCCGGCGCGGCTGTCTCGGCGAACGGCAACCGCTACCTGCACACGCCGGCCATGGATTCGCTGGCGGCTGGCGGCGTCAGCTTCACCGAGTCCTATACCACCTACCCGGTGTGTTCGCCGGCGCGCTCGAGCTGGTTCACCAGCCGCATGCCGCACGAGACCGGCGTGCGGGTCAACGGCCAGCCCATCGCCGCGGGCATTCCCACCATGGGCGAGATCTTTCGCGCCCAGGGTTATCACACGGTTTACGGCGGCAAGTGGCACCTGCCCAAATCCTTCGGCGGCGTTACCGGCTTCGAGGAGCTGATCGGCGGCAGCAGCCTGGGCGCCGAAATGGACGAGCCCCTGGCCACATCCTGTGTCCAGTTCCTGAGAAAGCAGCCGAAGCAGCCCTTCCTGCTGGTGGCCTCCTTCATGAACCCGCACGACGTTTGTAGCTGGATCCGCGCCCACCCGGGCAGCCGCAGCTACGCGGACGTGACCAAGTACCCGCCCGCCCCCGCCAACATGGCGGTGGACCCGGAGGAGCCGGAGCACCTGCGCCACCATCGCTACGGCGGCATCGACCTGATGTCGCAGGGCGTGGGCATCGCCGCGGAGTGGAAACGCGATGACTGGCGCTTCTACTTGCACGACTACTACCGCATGGCGGAGGACGTGGACCGCCAGATCGGGCGCGTGCTGTCGGCGCTGCGCCTGGCGGGGCTGGCCGGGAACACCTTCGTCCTGCTGACCTCGGATCACGGTGAAGGCATGGGCGCGCACCGCTGGGTGCAGAAGGCCGCTTTCTGGGAGGAGACGGCGAAGGTTCCCATGATCGCGGCCGGCTGGGGCGTGCGCCGGCACGGCGTCGTGGACACGCATACGCTGGTCTCGGGTCTGGACATCCTGCCCACGGTGTGCGATTACGCCGGTGTGCCGCCGCCAGAGATCGTGCGCGGGCGCACCCTGCGCCCCGCCCTCGAAGGCGCTGGGCTGGACCGCACTTTCGTCGTCTCCGAGGTCCGCTACGGCGATGCCGCGCACGAGGGCCGCATGGTGCGCACCGCTCGCTACAAATACGTGGTCTACAACGGCGGGCGCAACCCGGAGCAGTTGTTCGATCTGGAGCTGGATCCGGGCGAAATCCTCAACCTGGCCCGCGCCTCGGACGCCGCCCCGATCCTCCAGCGACACCGTCAACTCCTGGCCGGGTGGATCAGAGAAACCCGGGATGACTTCCGCTTTCCCGTGTAGGCCCGATACCGCCATGAATCGCAGACAATTCCTTGGAACGCTCACCGCTCCGGCCGTGGCGGCGCCCCGCGCCGCGCGCCCCAACCTCGTCTTCATCTACACTGACGACCAGCGTTGGGATGCCATGAGCTGCGCCGGGCATCCCTTCTTGAAGACCCCGAACATGGACCGCATCGCCCGCGAGGGCGTGCGCTTCCGCAACGCGTTCGTCACCTTGCCGCTGTGCTCGCCCAGCCGCGCCAGCTTCCTGACGGGCCAGTACGCGCACACGCACCGCGTCACGACGAACGCCAACAATAGCGATCTGAGCCGCCAGTTGAGCACTTTCCCGCGACTGCTCCAGCAGGCCGGCTACGAGACCGCCTTCGTCGGCAAGTGGCACATGGGCAACGATGACTCGCCCCGGCCGGGTTTCGACCGCTGGGTGAGCTTCCGGGGCCAGGGCGTCTACAACGACCCGCCTTTGAACATCGACGGCCAGGCCACTAAGGCCCAGGGCTACATGACCGATATCCTCGCCGATCACGCCGTCGGGTTTCTGCGGCGCGCGCACGCCAAGCCGTTCCTGCTGTACATGGGCCACAAGGCGGTGCACGGCCCGTTCACTCCCGCCGAGCGGCACAAGGATCTTTACTCGACGGAGCCCATCCCCTATCCGCCCAGCATCAAGGACAACCTGGAGGGCAAACCGGCGCTGAGGCGCCCGGCCGGCGAGAAGCAGTATGCGCCGGAAGTCCAGGCGCAGCTCCGCGGGCCCAACGAGAACCTCATCCGCAACCAGTTGCGCTGCCTGGCGGCGGTGGACGAGAGCGTGGGGCGGGTGCTGGCCGCGCTCGAGGAAACCGGGCAACTGGACGACACCCTGGTCATCTTCACCAGCGACAACGGCTACTTCTGGGGCGAGCACGGGCTGGGCGACAAGCGCGCGGCATACGAGGAGTCCATCCGCATCCCCATGGTGGTGCGCTACCCGAAGCTGATTCGCGCGAGGGCGGTGCGGGATGATGCGGTGCTCAACATCGACGTTGCCCCAACGCTGCTGGAGGTCGCCGGCGCGCCGCCGGCGCCGGCCATGCAGGGGCGGTCCATGCTGCCCCTGCTCCAGGGCCGGAGCGGCGGCTGGCGGCGGTCCTTCCTGGCGGAGTATTTTCATGAGCCGCAGTTCCCGCGGGTGCCCTCCTGGCAGGCCGTACGCACGGACCGGTGGAAGTACATACGCTACACCGAACTGAAGGACATGGACGAGTTGTACGATCTGAAGGCCGACCCCTACGAAATGCGCAACCTCGTCGCGGATCCCAAGGCGGCGGGCGCGCTGCGTCAAATGCGCGCGGAGCTGGAAGAGCTGGTGAGGCAGACCGCCGCTTGATGGCTGTGATCTGGCTTCAGTCCAGGAACCCCAGGCGGGCCGGGGCGAAGTTGCCCAGGTTCGGGAACACCTCGGCCAGCGCCTGCTCCGGCACGCCGAACCAGGCGGCCAGCGTCGCGCCGTACTGGTCCAGCGAGGTGGTCGGCACCCAGACGCCGCGACCGCTGGCATCGTCGGGGCCATTGAGCGCCACGGTGGGGAAACGGCCGTAAAGCTGGCCGCCCTTGGCGGCGCCCCCGATTACGAAATGGTGGCTGCCCCACCCATGGTCCGAACCGGCGTTGGAGTTCGGATTCAAGGTGCGGCCGAACTCGCTCGCCGTGAACGCGGTCACCTGGTTGGCGACGCCCAGCTCCTCGGTGGCCTTATACAGAGCGCCCAGAGCCGGCCCAAGTTGCCCCATCAGGGCGTCATGGGAGGAGATCTGGCCGGTGTGAGTGTCCCAGCCGCCCAGAGAGGCAAAGAAGATCTGGCGGGAGACACCGAACTGATCGCGGGCGCGTACCAACCGGGCGACCTGCTCCATCTGCCGGCCCAGCGTGGTGGCCGGAAAAGGCGTGTTCAGCCGCGGGCTGGTCGTCAGCACGCTCGACAACTGGCTCGTAATGCGGATCCCTGCTGCCGTGACCTGGTTGCCCGCCTGCACCAGCAGATAGCCTTCATCGCTGGCCAGGATCTCCTGGAAGGCGCGCAGGCGGGCCTGCTGCTCCTGCGAGTTGTTGAATGAGGTCAACCCGGTGGTCGTTCCCGTATCGACCAGTGCGGGCCTGGCGTCGCGGCCGAGCAGAAAGAGCGCATTGCCGGAAAGCGATACCGTCGCCAAGGCACGGTCGGCGTTGCGCCCCGCGGCGCTGTCCGCCGCGCGTCCCCCCCAGCCGTACCGGGCGCTGCCGGTGGCAATTGCGGATTGCCACTGCAACTGCTGGTCGGAGTGGGAGAACAGGTTGATGGGCAGGGGCGCGGCGCGCCGCCGGTACTCGTCCCGGGTCATGGGCTGGACCATCATGCCGACGTTGGCGACAATAGCCGCCTTCTTCTGTGAGAACAGTTGCTGTAGATCGGTCAGCCGGGGATGGAGTCCGTAGCCGGCGCCGCCGGGCGTCGTCACCTCGCGCAGCGTGTTTCGCGCCAGGGCCAGAGCGCCGCGAGCGGTCTGGTAGCCCTGGTAGTCTTGCGTTCCCAGCGGCACCACCGTGTTGTTGCAGTCGTTGCCGCCAAACAGGAAGACGCACACCAGGGCGCGGTAGTCCTCGCCCGCCGCCAGAGCGGGGAGCCGGGCGAGACGCTCCACCGCGGTGGCGCTGATCACGGTGTTCAGAAAGCCTCTGCGGGTAAACATGTCATCCTCCTGTCAGTTCTGCACCTGGTACAGCAGCGACGAGGCCGCCAGATAGGCCGCCGTCTGCGCCTGGAGCCCCGGGTCGGCGATCGAATCCAGCGCGATCAGGATCCGGTCGCGCACCGCCTCCGGCATCCGGCCGTAGAACAGCACGCGGTTCAGGGCCTCCGACAGATACCACTTGTGGACCGAGGCCAGGTTGATGTAGGGTACCAGGTCGAGAGTCACGGTGGCGCCCAGCCGCAAGAACGTCACGGCGTCAGCGAAGTTGGCGCGGGCCAGCGCGTAGGCCGGAGTCAGAATCTCGAATTCCGGCCCGGCCACGTCATTCATGCCGGGAACCTGGTAGCCCAGTGAGAAGTAATTGAAGACGGTGGGCGCGTAGAACAGGTTCTGACCCATGGCCGAGGCCCGGCCGGGCAAGGGATTGAACTCCGCCACCGAAGCGCCCAGCGCCCGCAGCATCGCGGTGATGTAAAGCACCGGCTCCCGGAGATGCCCGAAGGACGGCGGATTGGCCAGGTCGTCTCCGTAGCGCGCCTCCGGATCCAGTAGAATCGCCTTGGCCACGGCCTTGAGATCGCCCCTCACGCCCCCCGGCCCCGAGTTGAAAACCGAAGCCACGCGCGCCACATAGGAGGGACTGGGGTTGCTGGTGACCAGCGCGCCGATCAGCCTGCGGGCCACGAACGGCCCCACATTGGGGTGCTGAAACAGGTGCCTAAGCGCGTCGTCCAGATCCTGCCGCGCGGTCTGGCCGGCGGGAATGCGGTAGCCGTCCAGCAGGACCTTCTCGGAAGTGTCGTGGTTGGCCTCCCAGGCCACCATCTGCCCCGAGTAGTAGGCCGGGTTGATGGCGGCGGGGGTACGGCCCGGGGTGGGCGGGAACGTCCATCCGGTGAAGACCCGTGCCAGGTTCTCGATGGCCGTCTGATCGTAGGCCGGCACTGGAGAGCCTGCCGCATCGAGCGCCGGCGTACCGTCGAGGTTAAGCTTGACCGTCCCGATAGTGAACAACTGCATGATCTCTCGCGCGTAGTTCTCGTTGGCGTTGATACCCCGCGCCCGGTCGGGCTTGACGTTGTTGACCATGTCCAGGTAGCGGCCCATGGCCGGGTTCAAGGTCATCTCGCGCATCAGCGTGTGGTAGTTGCCGAAGGCGTTGGCGTGTAACAGGCGCAGGTAGGGGATCATCATTTGCGCCTGGCCGGTCTTCACGCCGGAAACCACCCAGATCTGATGTAGAGCGAAGGCCAGCCGCTGCCGGAGCTGATCCGGCTCGTTCAGGCAGTTGTAGAAGAAGCGCCGCTGCGCCGGGGCCAGCGACTGCTGGTCGTTGGCGGTGGGTGGCTCCGGGTAGTCCGAAAGGGGAGCGGCGAACTGCTCGTCAATCCACTTCTCGAAGCCGATCTGGCGCAGCCGCACCAGGCTGTCCGGGGTGGGTCCCCAGGAGGCCTGCTCGAGAAACCGATTGGCCGCGCGGGCCGAGAGCAGCGCTCCAGGCACATCCACCTGCACTACCTGAAGCGATGAGCCGCCTCCGCTGGGGTTGCGGACCTGAATCACCGCCAGACCGCCAGGCGCCGCCGCCGCCGGAGCGACGGCCACGAGGCGTCCGTCAGGCAATCGCTCGGTGGCCCATGGCCTGCCGCCCAGCCAGATAGTGGCGCCAGGCTCGAAATCGCCCCCCTCGGTGACCACGACGACGCCGGCCTGTGGCATCGCTGCGGCCTGTCCAACTCGGGCTGTGATGTCGCTGCCGGCTGCCGTCAAAGCACTGAAAACAAATATGGATAAGCCCCATCTGAGTCCCAAAAGGCACCTCCCCTGAGGCCTGGGTCACCCTTGCCCAAGCCTACTGTTCACACAAGAATATAATCCCACAACGAATCGCCAAGTTGCGCTGCCGCCCGGCCTGGCCGCACAGCCGGAGTCAGGGCCTACATCATCTCGGAAGCTCGCAGCAGAGCTTCGTGCACCAGCAGATCCTCATCCGGTGTGACTGCCAGCGGCCGTTTGGAGCGGACGGCCTCGGCCAGCTCGACGAAATCGCCCACGTAACGCTGAAACGCGGGCAGCGGCACGCTCTGAGACTTCGCTTGGTAGGGGCCGGCGGGCTTGGCCAGGTCCATCTGGAGCGCCGGCGGCTCGATGGGGCGCACCACGGCGTTGCCGTTCGAGCCGAAGACCTCGAAGGCGCGGTGCTGGCTGCTGCCGGGCTGCAACATCGAGCTCATGATCACGCCGAGCGCCTTCGGGAACTCGAATACCGCCACGGTGTTGTCGGCCACCTTGTCCTGGAAAGCGCCGTGCCCTCGCAGTAGGGGCGCGATCTTAGCGGGCCGCCCCAGCAAGCGCACCATGGGATCGATGAGATGGCAGCCCTGCTCGAACATCTGCCCGCCGCGGAACAACCCCCATTCCCACCGCCGGTCGGCTCCGATCAGCGTGTTCATGGTGCCTCGCACCATGTACACCTCTCCCAGCCAGCCCTTGCGCGCGGCTTCCAGCGCCGCGTTGATGCCCGGATGGTAGCGCCACATGTAGCCCATCTGCATCAGCAGGCCCTTGCGGCGGGCCAGCGCCACCAGCGCCTGGAAGTCCTTCAGGTTGTCGGAGGGCGGTTTCTCCAGGTGCAGGTGCTTGCCGGCCTCGAGCGCCAGGCGGGCGTGCGAGGCGTGCTGCTTGACGGCGGACTCGACCGCTACCACCTGAATCGACGCGTCGCCCAGAAGCTGCTCCTGAGTCAGCAGCTTGACGCCGGCCTTCTCGTACTTGGCGCGCAGCTTGGGATCCGCCTCGCAGATGCCCGCCAGCTCCCAGGCCGGGTTCTGCTGGACGACCTGCACTTTGCCCTCGCCGTGCGAGTGGCTCACGCCGAGGAAACCGATCCTGATGCGTTCCGCCGCGGGCGACACCGCCTGCGCCGCGAGCGCGCCACACATGAAGTCCCGACGGTTCATTTCAGTCCTCCCACCGCGGCCGCCAGTCCGGCCATGGTTTCGACGGCCTTCTCGAGCAAGTGGCCGTGCTCGCTGCCGCAGCCCACGAAGCGCATGCCGCGATCGATCCACTTCTTGGCCAGGGGCAGCGCGCGGACCTGTATGCCCGGCAGCACGCCGTGTCCGCGGCAGCTTTCCATGAAGGCCAGCACCGTATCCACCAGCTTGGGGTTCTCGAAATCGCCGGGCACGCCGAGGGAGATCGACAGGTCGGCCGGTCCGATCATGGCCACGTCGATCCCAGGCACGGCCAGCAGCTCCTCGCGGCGCTCCATGGCCACGCGTGTCTCGAACTGCACTACCACCAGAGTGTGTGTGTTGGCGTGTTCGACGGCTTCGGCGAAGCTCCACTTCTGGTAGTCCAATTGCGGCCCGCTCAGGCCATAGCCGCGCACGCCCGCCGGGGGGAACCGGGTCCAGCTCAGGGCCTGTGCCAGCAGCTCGGGGGATTCCACCCGCGGGTAGATGATGCCCTGCGCGCCCGCATCCAATGCTCGCGCCACCAGCGCGTACTGGAGGTCGCCGACGCGCACGATGGGCGTGATGTCGCGCTCGAGCGAGGCCTGGATCAGTGCGCGAGTGGTTTCCAGGTCGAAGATGCCGTGCTCGCAGTCGATGAAGCAGAAATCGAAGCCCGCGATGGCGTAAATGCGCGGCACCTCGGTCGAGCCGAACTGCTGCATGCTCGACCCGAGCGCCACCCCGCCCTCGCGCAGCTTGGTCTTGGTCCGGTTGGGTTTCATGCCGAGTGACTATAATAGCGTTGTTGGGGACCCGTGGAAAAAGCCCGGCGGCAAGCTGAAGCATGCCCCACGTAGGACAAGCTTCAGCTTGTCGCTCCAGAATTGGCATGGGGCTTGTTCCACGGCCCGAGAGGAGGCAGCCGAATGTACAGACGCGAGTTCTTGCAGACCACCCTGGCGGTGGCGGCATTGGCCCAGGCCGGCCCCGGAGTCACCCGCTATGTTCGGTTCCGTCGCGGACAGGCCATGGCTTACGGCATCCTGGACGGCGACACCATCCGCGAGCTGGAGGGCCGGCCCTTCGCGGCACAGAAGGAGACCGGCGCGAAGCACAAACTGGCGGACCTGAAACTGCTGTTTCCCTGCCAGCCGCCCAAGGTCCTGGCGGTGGGCCTCAACTACAAGAGCCACATCGGCAACCGCCAGCCACCCGCCCGTCCGGAGTTGTTCTACAAGCCCGTCAGCGCCCTTCAGAACCCCGAGGATCCGATCGTGATCCCGAGCGGGGCCCAGAACGTCCACTACGAAGGCGAGCTGGTAATCGTGATCGGCAGGCGCGCCCGAAGGGTCACCGCCGAGCAGGCGCGGGAGGCCATCTTCGGTGTGACCTGCGGCAACGACGTCAGCGAGCGCGACTGGCAGAACGGCTCCGACAAGGACTTGCAGTGGTGGCGCGCCAAGGGCGCGGACACCTTCGCGCCGCTGGGTCCGGTGATCGCGCGGGGGCTGGACTACTCGAAGCTCCTGCTCCAGACCAGGCTGAACGGCAAGGTGGTGCAGAAGCAGTACACCTCGGACCTGCTGTTCGATTGCCCGGCCATCGTCAGCTTCACCAGCCAGTACGTGACACTGGTTCCCGGCGACGTAATCTACACCGGCACGCCCGGCAGCACTGCGGCGATGAAGCCCGGCGATGTGGTGGAGGTCGAGATCGAGGGCATCGGCATACTGCGCAACCGGGTGACGGCGGGCTGACGCGCTCAGCCGACGGGCCGGAAGACCTTCTCGGCAAACAGGCGGCTTAGCCGGAGGTTCTCCTCGAGCGGGCGTGTGACTTCGGTGGCCTTCTCGTAGGCCAGCTCGACCATCAGGTAGCCCGAGAAGTTGATCTCGCGCAGGTAGGCGGCCACCCGCGCGTAGTCGAGATCGCCTTGGCCCAGCGTCTCGGTCCACACGTTCTGTTTCGAGTTGCGCAGGTGCAAGCCGCCCAGCTTCGGGGCGCTCTCGCGCAGCAGGGCCATGTAGTCCTGACCGCCGCGGAAGATCCAGTGCAGATCCAGGCACTGCTGGACCAGGGGCCCGGTGTTCTGGAGCAGATGCCGCCACTCGCGCGCGTTCTCGGCCATCTCCGGATCGTGGTGATGGAGCATCAGCCCCAGACCGCGTTTCTTCAGCTCGCCCGCCAGCCGCTCGACGTGGCGCGCCTGGATCTGGAGCTCCTCGTCGGTCTTGCGCTCGCGCTTGGGCTTGGGATTGGGGTTTAGCGTGATGAAGCGTGTGCCGGAGGCCTTCACGATGTCAGCCAGTTCGAGCGCCTCGGCGATGGTCTTCTGGGCGGCCTGCTCCTCGTGCATGGGCCCGCCATGGTAGACGACGGGGACCTCGACGCCGGTCTGCTTCATCGCCGCCAGGGTATGTTCCCGCACCTCGGGGCGGTAGCAGAGCGACATCAGCTCGATGCGCCGGTAGCCGGCGCGGCGCACGGCGGCGAGGGCCTCGCCGATGCCTTCGGCCATGGGCTTCTTCTGGGCGTTGAACTGCTGCGTCCAGACGTAGATCTGCGCCGAGAGCAGCGGGCGGTAGCGCGCGGCGTGGGGCAGGCCTTCAGCCTGCCGCGCCGCAGGCGAAACCGCCTGCGCCACACAGGCCGCCAGGGCCTGCCGGCGGGTGAACACAACGGATTGGCGTGCCATGCGACCTAGTATACTCTCACCTATGAAATGCGCTCTGTGCCTGATGTGTGCGAGCCTGGCCCTGGCCGCGGACGTTCCCCTGCGGCAATCCGGATTCGAGGCCGCCCCCGGCGGGTCGCCCCCGGGTTGGACGGCGTGGGCGGTGCGGCCGGAGGTCGCGCCGCGGACCTTCGTCGAGCGTGTGCACTCGCGCGGCGAGGCCGGCTCGCTGGCTATCTCGGGCAACAGCAATACCGCGGCCTACGGCGGCTGGGAGTGCCTGGTTGGCGGGGTCAAGGCCGGTCAGTGGTACCGCCTGACCGCGTACTACCGCCTGGATGCGCCCCGTCACGAATCGCTCGACGTGGTAGCCCGCCTGGACTGGGTCAACGCCAAGGGCGGGCGTGCCGGGCAGCCCGAGTACGCCTGGCGGGTTGGCGCGGAGGGCGAGTGGCGGCGCATCACCAGCCAGGCGCCGGCCCCCGAGGGCGCGGTCGCCGTGAAGGTGCAACTCTACTTGCAGAACGCACCCTACACCACCGTGTGGTGGGACGACATCTCGCTTGAGCCTATTCCCCTTCCTAAGCCGCGCCCCGTGCGCGTGGCCACTATCAACCACTACCCGCCAAAGCGGACCGGCGCCGCGGAGGAGAGTGTCCGCCAGTTCCTGGAAGTCATCGACAAGACGCTCACCGGACCCACCGACCTGATCCTGCTGCCCGAGGGCATCACCCTGGTGGCCACCGGCAAGAAGTACGCGGAGGTGGCGGAGACGGTGCCCGGTCCCACTACCGCGCGGCTGTCTGAGGTGGCACGGCGGCGCAGCGCCTACATCGTAGCCGGCCTCTACGAGCGTGAGGGCATCGCCATCTACAACACCGCCGTGCTGATCGACCGCAAAGGCGATCTGGTGGGCAAGTACCGAAAAGTGTACCTGCCGCGCGAGGAAATCGAGGGCGGCCTGACGCCCGGCAACGACTACCCTGTCTTCCAGACCGACTTCGGCAAGGTGGGCATCATGATCTGCTGGGACGTGCAGTATGCGGACCCGGCCCGCGCGCTGGCCGTGGCGGGCGCCGAGATCGTCCTGCTGCCCATTTGGGGCGGCAACGAAACGCTGGCCAAGGCGCGCGCCATCGAGAACCACGTCTACCTGGTGGCCTCGGGCTACAACCACCCCACCTACATCATGGATCCGGACGGAGCAATGGTGGCCGCGGCCAAGGAGCGCGGCACGGCCGCCGTGGCCACGCTGGATTTGAGCCGCCGCTACGTGGACAAGTGGCTCGGCGAGATGCGCGGCCGTTTCATGCGCGAGCTGCGCCTGGATGTGCCCGTCCGGCGCAGTTCGCCGTCAGCCGCAGTAGAATAGGCCTCCAGGCCTGTTTCTGGCGCGTCCTACGACAGGCAGGAATACCTATTCCACTGGGCCTTGGGCATAAGGCCGCCGGCCGTGAACGGCCCGGATGCTATGATTGAAAGGATTTTCCCTATGGACTCACGACGCAATTTCATCGGCAAGTTCGCCACCGGGTTGGCCGGCACTCTGGCGCCCGCCACGGTCCTGGGCGCCAGCGAGCGCATCCGCCTGGGCATCATCGGTCCGGGTGACCGCGGCATGCAGATTGTGCGCGAGGCGCTGGCCTGCCCCAACACCGAGATGGTGGCCTTCGCCGACGTCTACACCAAGCGGCTCGAGGACGCCAAGAAGCTGGTCCCCGAGGCCAAGACCTTCCTCGACTACCGCTACCTGCTGGACGACAAGAGCATCGACGCGGTGCTGATCGCCACGCCCCAGCACTTGCACTGCGAGCACTTCGTCGCCGCCCTGGACGCCGGCAAGCACGTGTACCAGGAGAAGACCATGGCCTTCACGCCGGAGCACGCCAAGCGCATGCGCGCCGCGTTCCGCCGCGCCGGCCGCCGCACCGTG